>CAYQMZ010000832.1:0-3653 GCA_964418725.1 uncultured Pirellulaceae bacterium | reverse complement strand
AGCCTGTTCGACCACGTTCTGCAGCTCCCGCACGTTTCCCGGCCAAGGGTACTTTGCGAGGTTCTCCTGATCACGTCGCCGCAGAGCCGGTACATTCACGCCAAACCGCCGGCAGTGCAACTCGAGGAAGTGCTGCACAAGCAACGGAATATCCTGTTTGCGATCCCGCAACGCTGGCACTTCGATAGGAAACACGCTCAGACGATAGTAAAGATCCTCCCGAAATCGTCGTTCCGCTACTTCCGTTTTTAGGTCCTTATTGGTCGCAGCCACAATGCGACATCGGGCCGCTCGAGTCTTCGTATCACCGATGCGTTCGAACGTTTTTTCTTGGAGTACGCGAAGCAGCTTGCTTTGCATATCCAAAGGGACCTCACCGATTTCGTCAAGAAAGAGAGTTCCGTTGGCGGCTAACTCGAAGCGACCTATACGATCCTTCAATGCCCCGGTAAACGCGCCCCTCACATGGCCAAAGAATTCACTTTCGAATAGCTCGCGTGGAATAGATGCACAATTGACGCGAATCAACGGCCCGTCTTGAATTTCACTCTGCTCGTGAATGGCCCTGGCGATCAACTCCTTACCGGTCCCTGATTCGCCCAAGATTAACACCGTAGTATCCGTGGGCGCAACCAGGGCAGTCTTCTCCATCGTTGCCTTAATCGCAGGGCTTTCACCAACGATTCCACCGTAGGAACGAACCTCGTTAAGCTCTTCCTTTAAGTATTCATTTTCCGACGTCAGCCGTGAACGGAGTTCATTGATTTCCTCAAAGGCTCTCGCATTGACGATCGCCGAAGCAAGATGATCGACAACGGTTCGCAACGAACGTAAAGCGTTTTCTACGACCTGCACGCGAAGAAAAACACCCAGCACACCGATCAGTTTGTCTCGGTGGACTAGCGGTTGACCAATGAATCCCTTAATCGACTCACGTCGCGCCCATTCTGGATCTGCAATCCAATGCGATCCTTCGCTGACGTCTCTGATTTCGACCGGCTCTCTGGTCATCGCAACATGACCAACCTTACGAACCCCAACGGGGATGCGCCGGAATCGTCCGTCGATGCGGTTCCAATCCTGACCGCTCGTGAGCGGTCGCCCCTCGCTGGCAGCTAGGTGAAGACAAAAGGACCTGTCTGAGCATTCGGTCAGCAGCGGACACTCGTCGCAGATGTCACCTTCCGCGTGGATCCATAGTCGCACGAGCGCAACGTTCTCTCGCTCGCAAAGCTGTTTGACGGTCAGCCTGAGTAGCGAAGAAACGTCTCGTTCGCCCGCCATATCCAGCAGCGTATCCTGGACATCCTCTAAAGTTCGCCGCATAGAACACACCATGAAATCTCATTGAAAATCACGACATACAGATGTTTCAATGATATTTCATAGTTCAGCAGGCCTCCACTCGAAAGCCACAACTAACTACTAGAAAACGACTTACGGAGACAATGGCGGTTCGGAACGAGTGTTGCCTTAAGCCAACGCATGAATTCCAAGCCCAAACAGCCGCCCCGTAATTCCGTGGAAGTCGTGAAATCGCAAGGCGACGGTGCGCGAGGCACTCTGGCCGTTGAAGAGACCGACGGAGACCGATATTCGGCAAGCGACATCCAGCACCTGAAGTTTCACGGTGTCTATCAACAAGACGACCGTGACAAACGCAGTGCGGGAGCAAAAGAGTACTCGTTCTTCGTGCGCACACGTCTCCCCGGCGGGGTGATGACCGCCAAACAATTGCTCGTCGAACTGGATCTTTGCGACCGGTTTGGCAACGGTACGCTGAGGTTAACCAGTCGACAAGGCGCACAGATCCACGGCGTCACCAAGCTCAACCTGCGTTCTGTAATTCGCCAAATCAACAAAGCGAAGTCAACTACTTGGGGAGCGTGCGGCGATGTACTTCGAAACGTGATGTGCTGCCCAGCGTCACGGCGGGATGCGGTCCACGACCAAATTCGCAAGCTCGCAATGCTGATTTCGGCTACGTACGAACCCGCGTCACAAGCGTATTGGGAATTGTGGCTTCGTGATGGTGACGATGCACAGAAAGTTGCTGAAGGCGACCATGGGAATGAGCCCTTCTATGGTGAGGCCTATCTACCGCGGAAATTCAAAATCGGACTCTGCACGCCGGAAGACAACTGCATCGATGTGCTCACACACGACCTTGGTTTCGTCGCCGTAATTCAACAAGGCGAGCTGCTCGGATTCAATGCGTATGTGGGTGGCGGTATGGGAGTCACGCCGAGCCGCGCCGACACGTTTGCGGCGATCGCTCAACCGCTTGCGTTCGTTGAACCTGATGAAGTCCTCGTACTTACGAAAGCCATAATTAGCGTTCACCGCGACTTCGGAAATCGCTCCGACAGAAAGCTCTCACGTCTCAGGTACTTGATCGCCGAATGGGGATTAGAACGATTCGCTGAGCATGTACGTCGGCTAGTCGGTGGCAGGCTCAATCCGGCTCGTGAACTGGAAATCGTCGACGCAGACGATCACCTTGGCTGGCAGCGCTTTGGCGATCAGGGCTGTTTCGATCTTGGGCTATTGATTCCTAACGGTCGCATCCAAGACACTCCGAACGTCCATCTCAAGTCGGCACTCCGCGAAATCGCGAAACTTTGGAATCTGGGATTTGTGGTAACACCACATCAGAACCTGTTACTTACGGGAATCGAACCCGACCAACGCCCTACGATCGAGAATACACTCGCGAAATTTGGCGTGGACACCAATCCGCCAGCTGTGACCGTGCGTCGCGAAGCGATGGCATGCCCGGCGCTTCCAACATGCGGGTTGGCAATAACCGAGTCAGAGCGTGTCTTTCCGAAACTCTTGGGGCAGCTCGAAGCCGTACTCTGTCGACTCGGGCTACAGGACCTTCCGATGTCGGTCCGCATGACCGGATGCCCCAACGGTTGCACTCGGCCTTACGTAGCCGAAATCGGCATCGTGGGTAAAGCCAAAAACAAGTACTCGATTTTTCTGGGCGGCTCGCGTCTTGGAACGCGACTCGGTTTTCTCTACCGGGACGACGCTGCGACTGATCAAGTCGCGGCAGAGCTTGACGGGGTCATTTCGCTATTCGCATTGCAGCGTCACGACCGCGAGGCGCTGGGTGACTACTGCCATCGAGTTGGACGCGAGTATTTGAGTGAGCACGCCCACATCTCTTTCCCTTCAAGGAAACCACAATGAAGTTTCGAACCGCGGTATCTCGAGCGTTGCGACTTAGGTGCCCGGAGTGCGGGCAAGCGGATATTGCTGATGGGTGGCTGTCGACGAAACCATCGTGCACCGCGTGCCATGCAGATCTGGCCGTCGAAACCGGCTACTTTCTGGGAGCCATTTACTTCAACTACGGAGCAACAATTCTGATCGTGTTGTCGGCGGCGATACCTTTGATATTCGTGGCCAAACTGCCGACGCTTCCGGTCGTGGCGTTGGCCTCACTGTTCTGCGTCGCTTTTCCGCTATGGTTCTTCCGCTACGCCAGAAGTCTGTGGCTTGCGACGGATCACTACTATCACGTCAGACGACGCGACTCGGTGCCGCCACCTTCCGTAGAAGTCATCCGCGATCAACCAAAGGAAAACTCTCAGCAACTCGGATGCATCTGCCCGCTTTGCCACAGTCGCTTTCACATAGCCTCG
>CAYQMZ010000831.1:0-3655 GCA_964418725.1 uncultured Pirellulaceae bacterium | reverse complement strand
TGGCTCAGTCGTCGCCGGTCTCCTTTGACCTCGAAGCCCGATCCTGTAGTGTCGCTGGCTTCGAAATTGTTCCATGCGTAGTTGGTTGTCTTGTGCTTCTGAGTATTCGCATCGGAACTGGTCTTTGATTCGGCGCTCGCGAGTTCTGTGGATGTGTTTGCAGCTGTGCGAGTCATCGATTGCGAGACCTGAATTGGCACTTGTAGATAGCGAATCTCATCATTCATCCAGTCGATTCGCCCAAGCATTCCCGGTTCGCCGCCCATGAAGAAGTGATAGCGGCCGACGCCGATGTTGGTGCGATGCGTCAAAAAACGCTTCCATTTCAGCGTCGATACGTCAATCGGGTCTTTGTATTTCCCTGTCTGTTGATCGAACATCCGAACTGTACCGGAATCACGGATGCGGATCTGCTTTACCGTTTTGCCAGTCGCCAAGTCCAACACAAAGAAGTCGCTTCTGTCGAAGCAATAGGCATAGTTGGCGTCAATGAAGTGCGTGCCTTCGAAATACAAGTCCTCACGTTCCCAGATTAGTCGGTGCTCAGGATCTAACGAGGAAAGACTGACTCCGAAGGGCTTTTCCGGTGGATGGTGACTGCCGCCTCTCGCATGCAGGAGGACTCGTTCTTTCCCCAACATTCCAAGGGCTCCCTTGCTGTGAACGGTGATGCCACCAGGAATGATTCCATTGGGTCGCCCATTCATCGCGTCAAAGCAGCGGACGAACATCCAAGGCCAGCCACTCTTGCTGTTCTTGTCCCAGTCTTTCGCAGTTTGTGGGCGGCGTTCGACGTCTTCCGCATCACGCAGCATTGCATAGTACAGATTGCCGCTGTTTAGGAACGGTTGGAATTGTTTCGCCGAGTGCTTCGTGCGGACGTCGAATTCCCGGGACCAAACGCGTGTTCCATCCATTGTGTGACAGGCCATAAACCCACCGGCGTTGACGAACCAAACATGTCTTCCGTCGGTCACAGGGGTTGGTGTTGTTGAGTCAGTAAACGTACCGTTCACTTGGTTCGGGTGGCGCCCCGGAAGGTCACAACTCCATAGCGTCTTGCCCGTGTGTGCATCTAGGCAATAGCCGCGCGTTTCCGATACCCAAGTGCCCCTACGGCCGTTGTCTGTAGGCACAAGCTGGCGGAAGCACGTTAGGAACAATCGGTCACCCCAGATCGCGATGCCACTATGCCCGGTCTCTGGCAATGGCATCCGCCACCGAATGTTTCGGTCCGACATTACGCTCCACTTTGTCGGGTACTCAGTGGAAGTCGTAAGTTGGTAGTTGCCAGCTGGGCCTCGGTGCTCGGGCCAGTTTTGCTGTCCTTGAGAATCCGATACCAACACTGAAAGTAGGCATAAGCTGCCCAGGAATAATCGACGTCCGATGAATCGGCAGGTTATCGGTAGTTGCTTCATGGGATGCTCGTTGTCTAAGCCGATATGAAAAAGCGACCACGTCACTTCTTTGTAACGTCGAATCAGCTTACATGACTCCGGCGCTTTTTCATGCAGTCACGTTCGTCGATGCCGTCACGTTCGTGCATAAGGTCGCGTTCGTCTTGTTGACTGCAGATCCAGCGGACGTGTGAACTACCGAAATATCTCGTCGCTATCTCGCAGCGAGTATTCGTGAAGTGTCCGAAACTCACGCAACCACGGCTGAATTGTCTTCGTGTGTTCTGCCATTTTCGCGATCGCGGGTCGTTATCTTCTACCAACCTATGCTCAGCGGTAACTCAATCCTGAATTTGACCAAAAAAACGGCTAAGATATAGGCCAGTGGAAGGCGGCTGCCGAATTTAGTTCTAAGCAGCCGTGCTGGCTCGAAGTGACAATTGTGGGGAGAGCTTGATGTTGAATCGCAGAGAAATACTTCAAGGGCTGGTAGCCGGAACTAGCGCCGCTATCGGTGGCTCAATCTTACCCAGCCAGCTTCTGGCGTCTCCTTCTACCGGCGGCAAGACGCTCAAGCGAGTCGTCTTCTTCATGCAGAATCAAGGCTTCGATCCGAAGACCTGCATACCGGATGGGATGACGAGCAGCGGATCTCTTGCCAAGGCGAAACTGCCCGAGCCGATTAGTGCTCTGGAACCATACAAAGAACGTTTGCATATCATCAATGGTCTCCATGGGCTCCACACTAGTCCGTCGCATAGCGCGTTCTTCGGCGCTTTGGGTGGTTACCGCGGTAGCGATGGTGTGCCGCCCAGTGCCTCGACTATCGACCACGAATTGAGTAAGGCTTTGCCGGAGACGCTACTGCCGCATCTTTGTATCGGCATGGACTCGATCGAGAACATGACGACCAAGCCAACGATCGCGACGCTATCCGCCAGTGGTGCCGGGCAGCCGATTTTCATGCACTCGAATCCGAATCATCTCTATCAGATGCTCTATGGCGGTATCTCGACGGGTGACATTCGACAACAGCATGAAGCTCGCACAAACGTATTGAGCCAGATCGAACAGTTGGCATCGGCCAAGGGGCGGACGGTTCCCACATCCGATCAGCAACGCTATGGTCAGTTTGTGCAGGGATTCCGCGACGCCAATGTGCTTCGGGAGCGACTTGATTCGGTTGCCGATCATCTACGCAAGTTTGCACCGACTGTCGACGAACGATACACGAACCCGGAATTTGAAACCGATTGGCATGATGTTCTACTGGACCTGGGTATTTCGGCGCTCACCTCAGGCATTACCAACACGCTGACAATTGGATCTGGGCGTGGCGAGATCTTCGGTGCGTGGAAGGGGCTGGGTGTCGAGCAGCAAGGGCATAACCTTGGTCACATGGATCAACCCGGGAACCCAATTTGGGTCAAGATCCGCCAGTACAACAGTCGGATGCTGGTGAGAATGATGGAAGCATTCGAAAGTGTCCCCGAGGGTAGCGGGACGATGATGGACCATACGTTGATCGTCTACACCAGCAACAATGCCGACAAGCAACATACGAACGGAGCGAATTGGCCGGTAATGCTGCTCGGCAATTTTGATGGTGCTTTCAAGACAGGATGCTTCACGCAGCTAGATGGAAAACGACCGATCAATGCGTTGTATGCGACGCTGCTGCGTGCTGCAGGGCAAAACTGTGACCGCTTCAATATGAATGACAAGATGGCCCAAAAGTTCGACAGTGGCTCGGGGCCTCTTAAGGAATTGTTGGTGTGAAGATGACGCCACTCATCCGGAGCTGGATTGGCCGCAATGGGGACAGAACACTTAGCAGTCTTGTATGCGGCTCCACCCGCCGAAGGCACGGGCTTGCCGCGATTGCGACTCTGACCTTTATTCTTTTGTCGTGCCTCGTAACAGGTGCAACTGCCGAGATCTACATTCCGGGTCAGCCGGTCGATGAAGACTTCAAAAGCTTACCGGCTCCATTTCTCGCAAACTATTGTTTGGATTGTCATAGCGGGGAAGATCCGGAAGGCGATTTGTCACTGGACGAACTTGGACCGCTCGATGAAATCAATAGTGGCATTTGGAAGAGCGTCTGGGCGCAGGTGTCGTTGGGGGAAATGCCGCCCGCCGACAGCGATCAGCCGCCGGTTGTAGATCGCTTGCGATTCTCTGACTGGATCGTCGCGGAGTTGTCGAACTTCATGCGGGATAAGGGCGGATTTCGTGCGCACCTGGATCCGAAC
>CAYQMZ010000830.1:2482-3658 GCA_964418725.1 uncultured Pirellulaceae bacterium | reverse complement strand
GTCTGGTGGTTCAACGGATCGGGCGGTCCGCAAGTGGGCCTGAAAGGGAACGGAGGAAACGGTTCAGTCCCCGATGACTTCGTGGGCCGCGTGAGTGGCGCATTCGCACCGCCACAGCAAGCCTATGCACCGGGCATCGACATTTCCGAAGAAGCCGGAACGCTCAACGACACGTGGTTGATCGTCGGAAAGATGTCACGCGCAGACAACTCGGACGCACTGGACGACTACGACCAATTCGACCTATGGATCAATCCTGCCGCGGACGACGCGGACGCGCCTAACGCTTCAGGTAAAGCAGTCGCGGGAGACTCGCTCGCAGTCGAACTAGAGTCCATTGGGCTTCGCATTTTCAGCGAAGAGCCCGGTGACGCAATGATCTGGGACGCGATGCGAATCGGTGAGTCCTGGGAAGACGTCGTTGGGCCCCTTGGCGATCAAGACGTCACGATTGAAACACCGGATCCGCCGATCGCCTGCGCAGTTCCAGCTGGCGGCTTGGCAGGTGACCTGGACGGCGACGGATCGGTAGCCTTCTCTGACTTCCTAGTGTTGTCAAACAACTTCGGCGGCGAGGGACTGAGCTACGCCGAGGGCGACATCGACTGTGATGGTACGATCGCGTTCGCCGACTTTCTGGTACTGTCGAACAACTTCGGAACGTCTGCCGCCGCGGCATCTGTCCCAGAGCCGTCATCTCTGTATCTTGCTGCGTTCTCGATCCTAGCCATCGGCCTAGGTCGGAAACGTCAGTCCTAGATCGTTGATCACTGCAACGAACTTGACAGCCACAAGAATCGTCTCAAGCTCGTTTGGCTTGAGACGATTCGCATCTTAAGCTCGTCTCACGAAGCGCACAGATTTCCTCAAAATCAGTCTGCCGACAAGCCCGCGAACTCGTGAACCGGTGTAGTGAAGAGCCCGCTCACCGGACATAATGCCGGTTGGAGTAACCCATCACGTTAGGAACCGACCATGAAGTCCCTCCACCTTTGCTTGATTCTGTTCTTCATCGTTGGCGAGGCCTTTGCCACTCAGGTGCTCGTCGAAGCGGAGAGTTTCCAGGACCATGGCGGCTGGAAGCTTGATACGCAATTCATCGAGATCATGGGTTCGCCCTACCTTCTGGCCCACGGGCTAGGACGCCCCGTAGAGCCCGCAACGACTGTCGTGAAG
>CAYQMZ010000830.1:0-2472 GCA_964418725.1 uncultured Pirellulaceae bacterium | reverse complement strand
CTTGGACGGCCAGTGGCACCAGCCAAAACCGTTGTGCAATTTCCCAAGGCAGGCACATATAAGGTCTTCGTTCGCACCAAAGACTGGGTCGCCCGATGGAATGCCCCGGGGACTCCAGGAAAGTTTCAGATCTCCGTCGACGGGCAGAAGCTCGATCACGTGTTTGGCACAAAGAACAAAACCTGGACATGGGAGCCAGGCGGCACAGTTCAGGTTGATGGCAAGGCAGAAATCGCCCTGCACGACCTAACTGGGTTCAACGGCCGCTGCGACGCTATTTTGTTCTCCGATGAAGATGCTACTCCTCCCAATGACTCTGAGATTCTCCCCGCATGGCGACAGAAGTTGCTGGGCCTCGATCCAGAGCCAATCGATCGATCAGGCTATGACTTGGTCGTGATTGGAGGTGGATACTCTGGGATGGGATCGGCTATTTCAGCAGCCAGAATGGGCTGCAAGGTCGCGTTGATTCAAAATCGGGGCGTGTTGGGAGGCAATGGTTCTAGCGAGGTACGGGTTTGGTCAATGGGCTTCGTACGACGAGGCAAGTATCCTCGCGTTGGTGAAATCGTCGCGGAGTTCTGTGATAGTGCGACGAAGTCTCCCGGACGATACGAGGAATTCGAAGACGACAAGAAATCAGAGATCACGCTTGCCGAAGAAAACATCGACCTGTTCCTGAACCACCACGCCTACAAAGTCGACACCGAGGAGAAGCAGATCACTGCCGTCTATGCTTTCGACACTCGAACCGGTGCAATCGCCAAGTTCTCTGGAAAGCTCTATTCCGACTGCACGGGACACGGCACCATCGGATACCTCGCCAACGCCGATTGGGAAATGACACCCAAAGGACGCATGGGCATGAGCAACATGTGGGCCTGGGCCGAGGGCGACAAAGAAGTGACTTTCCCGGAAACTCCGTGGGCACTTCAACTGAACATGGCGGACTTTCCGTACCCACGCGACCACCACGGACAGTGGTTCTGGGAAGGTGGCTTCGACAAAAACCCGATCACAGAGGCTGAAGAAATCCGCGACTGGAACTTCCGAGCCGTCTACGGTGCTTTCAACGCAATGAAGAATGGCGATGGAGCCGAAAAACACAAGACAGCCTACTTAACTTGGATGGCATACATTGGCGGCCCCAGAGAGTCACGTCGCCTAATGGGTGACATCGTGCTGACGCAAGATGACGTCGTCAACAAAGTCGACTTTCCCGATGGGTGCGTGCCCAGCACGTGGAGTATCGACCTTCACTACCCCAAAAAGCAGTACGCGAAAAAGTTCGAAGACAACCCGTTCATTTCCGTCGCCGTCCACGACCGACGCATCGACCGCAGTTACGGATACCCCGTCCCTTACCGTTGCTTCTATTCACGAAGCATCGACAACCTGTTCATGGCTGGGCGATGCATTAGCGTCACTCACCAAGCACTGGGAACAACTCGTGTGATGCGAACCTGTGGCATGATGGGCGAGGTAGTTGGCAAGGCCGCCAGCATCTGTGTCAGCAAGAACTGTGGCCCTCGTGCCGTTTACGAAAGTCACTGGAGTGAAATGGACACTCTCCTGAAGCTTCCCGGCAAGGCCCGTAGAGCAACGGTTTATGACGAAGTTTCGATCCCCGCGGACGCGATGCCACTGGCCGATCCCTATGGCCCAACCATACGCAACGCGAAAAAAGGCGTCCCTATCAACCGGTTGAAGGGCCTCGTAATTGACAACAAGAATGCGGAGAGAACTGGCAAATGGACAGCGGGCGCGGGTCTGGCCGGCTACATTGGCTCGGACTACCTGTACGCGAGCGAAAATGCCTCCATCAAGTACAAGTTCAAGCTTCCTGAAAATGGAACATTCGACGTCCGCTTGGCCTACCAGCCGCACGAGAATCGAGGTTCGAATGTAAAAGCCACCGTCGCATTCGATGGCAAATCGCAAACTCGACGTATCAACATGCGTGAAAAGGCGCCGCTCGCAAACGGCTTCATCTCGCTGCAGCAGATTCATGGTGCAAAAGGAGATGCGGGTGCTGTCACGCTGGACACCGAAGGCGCGGGAGGAAACGTCCACGCAGATGCTGTTCAAGTGATCGCGGTTCCTTAAGCCACCGATCCGACTGTAACATGCCAGCCGGGCTAAATGAGCCAGCCAATCACGTCCAACATGCGCAGAATCGCAGTTCATTTAGTTCGAATCGCAATGCTGGCCTGCATCCTTTGTCTCATTCGGATGCAGCATCACAAATTGCTCGAACAAGCCAGCACGCCCGAAATCGATTTGGCGGCCGCAAGCCGCCTCTTTCCAAATGCAGCCTCGCTGACTCCCGCTGCGGACAGATATCGCGTCACCGACGCGAAGAATCAAACATTGGGCTATGTAATTCAGACTTCGCCAACCAGTGACCACATCGTTGGCTTCTCTGGCCCAACGAATACTATGCTTGCAATTTCCGCTGACGAAAGAGTCGTC
>CAYQMZ010000829.1:491-3660 GCA_964418725.1 uncultured Pirellulaceae bacterium | reverse complement strand
GATTTTGGGGCTCACGGCCGCATTTTTCCCAGTCGTGATCCATCGCCAGATCGTGGTCCGAGCCAGTGAACTGCTGGACCTGGGTGTCATGACACTTCGCACAGGTATCGCGGCCAACGTAGCTAGAGGTCGTCGTCGCGGGCTTCGCCACCCACCAATCCGCGAAGACTCCGCAGCCAAGGGCCAAAACGACGAATGCTGAAACAAGCACTGGCTTTGCAAAGCCAGACTTTGGATTCGGTGGACTCATGCAGGTTTGGTTCGTCGAAATTGCGGTTCGTCGAAATAGTGCCCGGGGCAAGCGATCGCCGGACGTTACTTCTGTTTTCTTACCCAGGTGATGAAGTGGGCCAATTCATCGTGTGACAACAACGCTTCCTTCGTATTGTAATGACGAGCAAGCTCCTTGTGGTTGGGGATGAAGCGGTGAATTGCGCTGTGGCAGGCTCGGCACACGGTAATCGTCAGTTGCATCTCGGCACGCGTAAAACGCTTCTTAAACCACTTGTTCGAGTGGCATTGGCGGGGAATCAGGTGATGCTCCGTCGTGCCGGACTTGGGGCACCGGCCGCATAAACAGCAAACCCGACTCTCCTTCTGGCTGACTGGTGTAGGGGAATTCACCCGTTCATTTCCTTTAGCTTGCGGGTTCATCGGGCGCGCGGTTCGATCTGCCAACCGCCTTCAAGCTCGCCCGGAACAACGCATCCTGCTGGTGTGAACCGCAATAAGTAAGCAGTCTCGCGTGAGGTGTCTCGACTTTAGAAAAAACTCACTGGGCGGGGGAATCCATTCAAAACGTGCATACTCGGGAAATAATTCGCAAACCCTCCAGACCGTCTACGCGTAGGCCTTTCCAGACACTCTGGGGAGCTATAATACGTCGACCGGTCCTATGGGCTAAGTAGACTGCGCTGAGTTGGCGCCCAGTCGTCTTCCTTCCCGCCCCGACCCTGTTTTACTGGTTCCAACCACCGCTCTGGACGAGGGACAACTCTGATGAGACTTTTGGTTCGTTCTACCACCTTCCATATTTTGCTCGCTGCGGTGTTCGGTGCCTTCCTGGCATCCTCTGCCGTTGCTCAGACAAAGCCCTCAACATCAACGAAACGGCCGGATTATCCGCCGTTTTCCAAAGTGTCGGAGGGCTACACCAAGGTCACGAGCACGATGGACGGAGCACCTGGCCTGTATACATTGTGGAAACGCACCAAAGACGGCCAGATGCTGGCCGAACTGCCTCGCTCGTACGCGACGGACAAGTACTTCTTTGCAATGACGGTGAATTCAGGAGAGCAGTTTGCTGGCCTTCAGAGTGACGAACGCTATCTGACGTGGCGACGCTACGACAAGCGTTTGGCTCTGATCGAACCCAACATTCGCATTCGCTCGACTGGCGAGAAAGAGTCACGAGACTCCGTCAAGCGACTCTTCACCGACCGAGTCCTTCTAGACGTACCCATCGTTTGCCTTGGGCCGTCGAAAACACCAGTCATCGACTTGGACGCACTGCTGATCGGACAAGCCAGCCGCTTTTTCGCAGGCAGTGCCCGTGGAGCGAATCCACGTTTGCTGAAGATCAAGACCGCCAAATCATTCCCAAAGAACATCGAAGTTAGCTTCGAAGTCCCCACGTCGGGAGGAACGCTAAAGACGCTGCACTATTCCATCAGCAAGATCCCTAGCAGCACTGGCTACAAGCCGCGCAAGGCTGACGAACGGATCGGCTACTTCACGACCAGCTATCGCGACCTAGGAAAATACAAAGACGACGACGCAACGGTACGCTTCATCAACCGGTGGCATCTGGAGAAAGCCGACCCATCGCTGAAGCTAAGCCCTCCCAAGCAGCCGATCGTCTTCTACATCGAACACACGACGCCCAAACGATACCGTCACTGGGTAAAGAAGGGCATTCTGCTGTGGAACAAGGCGTTCGAAAAAGTTGGCCTACGCGATGCAATCGTGGTCTACCAACAGGACTCGAACCCCAGCATCTTCCCGAACCACATGGAAAAGGATCCCGAAGATGTGCGTTACAACTTCGTCCGCTGGCTGAACAACGACATTGGCACCGCTATTGGACCAAGCCGCGTGAATCCGCTGACTGGTCAGATTCTAGATGCGGACATCGTGTTGACTGACGGTTGGATTCGCTACTTTGACATGCAGTACAACGAGATCCTTCCGAAACTAGCAATGGAAGGTTACAGCCCGCAAACGCTGGCATGGCTGAACCAACATCCCCGCTGGGATCCGCGTATTCTGCTGGCTCCTCCGTCCGAGCGCCAACGCCTGTTGCAGCAACGAGCTCGTTTGGCAGCGCTTCCACAAGGCGGGCATCCCGTGGCGAATCTCAAGTCGAACGCATTGGGCGACGACGAGTTCGACGGTTTGGTCAATCGTCTCAGCCAAAAGAATGGACTGTGTATGGCAGCCGATGGCAAGGGCTTTGATCTGGCAGTCATGCGTATGACGTTGGACATGCTCGCCGCGGGCGAAGATGACGACGAAGAGGAAGAGGAAGAAGACGACAAGGAAGAAAAAGAGAAAGACAAGGACGACGAAAAGTCGGATTCAGACGACAGCGACGACAAAGATGCTGAAGAAGATGGAGACGACGAAGAGAAAGACAAAGACGACGCTGACGACGACAAGAAGGACAGCGACGAAGAAGAAGACGACGACAAGGAAGAAGCCGAGAAGAAAAAGAAGGAGCTAATCGCCAAGAAGAAAAAGGACGACCGCCAGAAGCTCGACGGCATTCCCGAAGACTTCATCGGTCCGCTTTTGACGGAACTAGTTGCTCACGAAGTCGGACATACGCTCGGCCTTCGGCACAACTTCAAGGCTTCTACGGTCTACTCGCTGGAAGAAATCGCCAACAACAAGACCAATGGCGGTCCTCTTGCTGGTTCCGTCATGGATTACCTGCCAATCAATCTACGGATTGAAGAAGGTGAAGTTCAAGGTGACTACGCGATGATCAAGCTCGGCCCCTACGATATGTGGGCGATCGAGTACGGCTATTCGTTCGAAAAGGACTACGCCGAGATTTTAGAACGCGTCAGTGAGCCGGAACTACAGTTTGCGACTGACGAAGATACTTCTGGACCGGATCCACTTGCCCGTCGCTACGACTTTAGCAAGAAGCCGATCGAATACGTTC
>CAYQMZ010000829.1:0-481 GCA_964418725.1 uncultured Pirellulaceae bacterium | reverse complement strand
TCAACATGCGAATGAAGGATGGCAAAATCCAAGGCGAGCACACCATGTCTGACATTGGTCCTTACGACATGTGGGCGATCGAATACGGCTACACGTTCTCGAAGGATCTCAAGAAAGTACTACAACGCGTTGCTGATCCAAAGTTGGTCTTCGCCACAGACGAAGATACTTGGGGACCTGATCCGCGAGCACGTCGCTACGACTTCACCAAGGATCCTCTGGACTATGCCAAGGATCAAATGGAGTTGGCTCAATACCACCGGAAAAACTTGCTGAGCAAGTTCGTCAAAGACGGTGATAGCTGGTCGAAGGCTCGACGAGGCTACGATATGAGCCTGTCGCTACAGACACGTGCATTGAGCATGATGTCGAATTGGATCGGTGGCACCTACATCAATCGCGACAAGAAAGGCGACAAAGATGCTCGAGAGCCGTTGACGGTAATCGACGCGGAACAGCAGCGAGCTGCTCTGGATTGGGT
>CAYQMZ010000828.1:0-3662 GCA_964418725.1 uncultured Pirellulaceae bacterium | reverse complement strand
CTACGGAGCCACGCTTGCGGCGATCGCTACAGGCGTGGCCGGCAGCGACTACCGTCAAACGGAAGCAGCCAAGAATGGATTTGCGAAGCTAAAGAAATACTTCAACGACAATCCATCGCAAAACTTGCACCATCGCGCCATGCTGCTCTGGGCGTCGCACTACCACACAGACCTGCTAACGGCAGAACAAAAAGAGACCACCATTCAAGACCTTTTAGATCTTCAGCATCCCGACGGAGGTTGGGCCGCGGCGTCGCTTGGGGATTGGCAGCGCGCCGATGGGAAAGCACAGGACACAACGACAAGCGACGGATACGGCACCGGCTTCGTGGTGTTCGTACTGCGACAGGCCGGACTACCCAAATCGCACAATGCGATCAAAAATGCCGTTCACTGGTTGCAGTCCAATCAGCGGCAAAGCGGTCGCTGGTTCGCACGTAGCCTATTCAAAGACAACAAGCACTTCCTAACTCACGCTGGCTCGGCCTTTGCCGTCATGGCACTTGATGCCTGCGATGCGTTTTAGTTCCGTCCTCGAGGCTCGGAGCAACGCAGGCCCATAAGAACTCCCGATTCCAAGAACATGAAGACTCCCACGCTACTGCTCTCCCTGCTGCTAATGGTTGCACTGTCTGCTCCATGTCACGGGCAGCTAACCCTGAATGCAAATCAGCTCCGCCAGCTGCTCAAGAAGTTCCCTGACGCAGACGCGAACCAGGATGGCACTCTCTCCCGATCGGAGGTCAGGCAGTACGCGAAGAAACATCCACAAAAAGCCGCCAAGGGCTTGGCCGAGTTACGGAAGAGCAAGCGAGGCATTCAACGAACCTTTAAGGTTGATCCGGGCTGGCAAGCGGAACGATTTCCCGACCATGCGGTTTGCTATCTAACACCGGCCGAGATCAAGCATACCTTTGAACGAGTTACGTCAGGGAAGGAACCGCCGGTGGTTTCCTTTGACAAGCCCGATGATGGCGCACTACGTATCGTCGGCGTTGGGCATAGCTTTATGGCTCCCGGTTATAGGACGCTGCCGTTGATCAGTCGCGGTGCGGGAATGCAGCAGCCACTGTACACCCATCTGGGCGGCGGCATGACAGGGAGCGCACGCTACAAGTGGGAACAGGAGAACGGCATTTTTCAATTCGACGGAAAGCCGATGCCGAAGTTGCTGTCGTCGATTGCCAATGCATCGTGGGACGCGATGATGTTCGGCCCCTACTATAACGATCGCCCTGAGTACTTTTCATGCTGGTTCGATTTCTGCTTGCAGCACAATCCGGAGATGAAGTTCTATGTTTCGGATGCATGGCCGCAACTAGACCAACTCAAGAAGAAACCGAAGTCGGAGGCATTCTTCACAGAGCAGGTGCTAGACCGGATGGAACAAGAGAAGCGAGCGTCCTTCGCAAAAACGCTGGATCCACTCAGAGAAAAGTATCCCGGCAAAGTCTTCGTGCTCCCAACGTCTGCGGCCATGGTACTGGCAGCCAAGCACTTTCTTCGCGGCGAACTACCAGGAATCGATGGACTGCACCGAGCGATCGGTAAGAAGGAACGATCACTTTGGAAAGATCAGCTTGGCCATCTTGGTCCCGGTCTAGCCAGACTGGAAGGCTACGTATTCTTCGCCACGCTCTACGGCAAGTCCCCCGAGGACATCAAGCAGCCCATTGGGTTTCAAAGCGATAGCGATTTCCCCAGCCCGGAGCTTGATCAGATCTTTCGCAAGATTGCTTGGCAGGCGGTTGTCGAACATCCATATTCCGGCGTCAGCAAACGCTGAATGAAGTGACAGACTTGAACGAATCCTAGGGTCGCTTTGGCTTTGCAACCCGCGCGCCTGGCGCGGGCTTTGAGGTCGCGGTTTTCGGATACGGCATTTTCGCGTCGACCGCATCCCGCCAATTGTGCAGCATGGCCTTCAGTCGCCTTGTGACTTCAGGCTTCTCGTGAGCGAGATCTTTCTGTTCACCGATGTCCGAACTCAAATCAAAAAGCTGCACCGTTCCGTTTTCGTAGTACTCGATCAGTTTGTAGCGCCCCGCGCGCACAGCACCGTTCGGGCTTTGATAGCCGTGGTTGCTGTAGTGAGGAAAGTGCCAGTACACCGGACCGCGTTCGTAATCCTGTCCCTTTAGCGCCGGCACAAAACTTCGGCCGTCCACGTGCTGTTTCGGAAGCGACGGCAACTGCAACATCTCCAAAATCGTGGGGTAGTAGTCTGTTCCTGTGACAATCGCATGCGACTTAGAGCTCGGTTGAATATGTGCCGGCCAATGCACGATCAACGGCACACGAATGCCACCTTCATAGTTCCACCCCTTGGCACCACGCAGGGGCAGATTCGAACTTGCAAATCGGGAATCCAAAGTCTCACGAGAATGGTGGATGCCCCGATACTGGTTCGACGCTGACATGCCTCCGTTGTCACCTGTGAAAATGATGATCGTATTCTCCGCCAGGCCTAACTGCTTTAGCTTTGCGCGAATACGGCCCAGACTCTCGTCCGTCGCTTCAATCATCCCAGCAAACTCAACGTTGTCCTGCTTCTGCTTGACCCACCAAACGCGTTCTCTTTGATGCACTTCGCTCTCGTCATTGTCCTCCAGTGCCTTGAGTTCAGCCACGGTCAGCGGAGCCCCATCTGGATTGGGCTCCAAGATGAAGTCAGGGCCATCCTGTGGAGCCATCGAAGCCAGCTTTGCTTTGTATTTTTCAACGAGATCCTTCCGACCCTGGATAGGATCATGAACCGAGAAGTGCTCCAAATGCACAAAGAACGGCTTGTCCTTGTTCCGCTCAATGAAGTCGATGGCAGCGTCGGTCAACTTATCCGTATAGTAGTCGCCTTCTTGAGATGGCAGAGACTTCGCATAGGCTGGCGAGAATGGGCTGAAGTACGATCGCACCCAACCGGTGATGGCTTCATCAAACCCATACGTCGTTGGATCTCTATTCAGGTGGGCTTTGCCATAGTTCGCTGTCGCGTAACCGTGGCCACGTAACGTTTCCGCAAGCGTCTGCTCTTCGGCGGCAAGTGCCGTCCTCTTCTCCCCATGATGCAACTTTTCATAGTCACGTTCTGGGCGACCTCCCAACCACTCCGTCAAGTTCGTCCGAGCTGGATACTTCCCAGTCAGAATACTTGCACGACTAGGCGAACAAACGTGACACGTTGCGTAGGCGTTGTCGAACAGCATGCCTTCCTTGGCCAACTGATCGATCGCTGGAGTCTCGTAGAACTGACTGCCAAAACAGCCAATGTCAGACCACCCAAGATCATCGACCAGAAAGAAGATGACATTCAGAGGGCGACTGGTTCTATCTCGCGGTTGCCCCTGCTGCTCATCGGCCACAGCCGGAGTCGCCATCAGGCATGCTGTGACGAAGAACACGAGGATGGAACGCAACTGTCGGAACCGGTTCATGGAGGCACCTTCGTGGAGAGCCAGACGAGGATACTAGAGCGAACATTCTAGTTGAATCCAGACGGCCACTGGGGCTCACTCGCGTTGAGTTCTTCAAAGCGAATCGCCCATTCCGCTAGTTCACGGCACGAACGGCGCGACAGACTCTTCGCCACACTGCAATCTATTCGCGTTTGCCCCGGCCCTCGGCTACAGTAAATGATTCTCAAGACTCAGTAGGTGGAAGACGTG
>CAYQMZ010000827.1:447-3663 GCA_964418725.1 uncultured Pirellulaceae bacterium | reverse complement strand
GTCCTTGGCTTTGTTGCCCCTGGCTTTGCTGCCCTTGGCTTTGCTGCCCTTGGCTTTGCTGGTCGCCGTCTTTCTCACCGGCCTTGCTGGCTTCGCCGTCGGATTGCTCGTCTGAAGGGTTTTGTTCTCCCTCGCCCGACTGGTCTCCGTCGGCCTTGTCGCGGTCGGCTGAGTCTTTGCTGTCCCCTGAGTCCGAATCGCTTGGGTTGGATTCTCCTTGCTTGGAGTTCTCGCTGGATTCCCCTTCGCTCTCTTTGCCGGAAGGCTTGCCGTCGTTTTGTGTTAGTCCTTCGGACTCGTCGATCTCGCTGCCAAGCTTGCCTGTGTTCTCGGCAATTCGCTGTTGGTCCTTAGCGAGGCGGTCGGCGGATTCGCCACTCTCTGTCCGACCCTGAACCGACTTCTGTTGGCGAATGATTCGATCGAGTTGCTTAATGTAGTTCCGGACGCGAGCCTGTTCGTTCTTGAGCCTATCGGGGCGATTCTCAGATAAGAGCAGGTCCAGCAGAACCTTCAGGTCCGTCTGCACGCCGGTCTGACCTTCAACAGCCTTTTGCAATTGCTCGCGTTGAAAGGCTTTCACCAACAGGTCCATCTGGCCGCCGATTTGACGCTCTTTGCCCTTCGACAGAGCTTGTCTCAACAACGCGGCGCGGCGTGGATTGTTGCTCGCGTCGTACTCAGCCATTTTCAGCAGCATTGATTCAAGCTGCCGATAGCGGTCGGCCAGTTGGCTTTGCCGCATCGCCAGTTCAACTGCGCGACTTGAATCGGCGTCTTGAGCAATCGTCTGGCGCGAGAAAAGAAAGCCAAACGCGATTGAGATTGCAACACATCCAAAAAGCCAACCACGCGTGGGTCGTGTTGTGTTGTGTCGCATGTCCATCCCTTGGGGCTCAACTGATCACTGCCGCTCTTCCATAACTATGCGGCAACGTTGCTTTCGCTAAAGCTCCATTATCTCTTCAAACCCAATATCAGGCAAATCCGAATCGAAATCCTCGAGTATTGGGGCGATCATAACGTCTCGGTAGATTAACCGGTCGTGGAAACGCAACACCAATATGCTTGCAGGACCGACGTTCTGGCACCGTTGGATTAGATCGCCTTATGTTACGAACCCGTTTTCACGACGGGTCGCAGCACGATATTGCGATAGCTGACGGCCGTGTGGTCACCTTGCAAGTACAGCGGACCGGGGATCGTTTCGTCTGCGTGTAAGGCACCGTTGGTGCAACCAAGGATCGGCTGATTGTCGATGACCTTCTTGCCGTTCAGGATCACAGTTGCATGACGATCGACTAGCGTGATGTCGTACTTGTTCCACTGATTGCCGACAGTCCCCGCGTTTTCTGTCGGTTTGATTCGACCAAAGATTGCACCCACCCCTTGGATTCCCTGCATCCGACTGTCGCGATCCAGGACCTGTGCTTCGTACACGCCGCGTAGGTAGATACCACTGTTTCCGCCGGGCGGAACCTTGAATTCGATTTGAAGATTGAAGTCAAAGAATTCGGCTTCTGTACGCAGGTTGCCATATCGAGAGTACGGAGCGAAGTCCAGTTTCGGCGTTGTGTTCACCAATTTGCCGTCGACTGCTTTCCATCCATTTAACTGTTTGGGGTTTGTGAGTTTCCAGCCCGTGAGGTCGTGACCATTGAACAACTGCTGGGGTGGTCCAAATTGAACTTTGGCTAGGTCTGGTCGAGGAGGTAGTGGCGGGGTTCGCTTTCCTTTGAAGCGAATCTGTTCTCTCGCTTGTTCGCCAGTTGGGCGATGCATGGTGAGTCGAATGCTGTCGCCTTTGACCGTTGCCGAGTATTCGCAAGGGACTCGATCACCTGTTGGTGGACCACCTTCGAAGTTAGGCTTTCCGATGCGTACGTTTCGCACAAAGCTGACCTTGTTGCCATTGACGTTGATCTTTGAAAGTTGCTTGCCGCCGCCGACGGTCCACAGTTCCCCTTGAGGTTTGTCATCCTTCCTGGACAGAGTGAGCCATCCAGCGGCGCCGTCAGGCATCGACAATGCCCAGTTGCCATAGACCTTGGACTTCGTTGCTCGCTTGGCATTGGCGGTCTTTGTCTTTTTGCGTTTGGAGTGCACTAGGACTGGGCGTGGAACGTCTTGATCCGGTCGACGGAAAACGTAGGGCTCCCAGGCCTTGCGGGCTTTTTTCCACTCCGATAGCGATCTGGTTGGGTACCATGACGGCCAGCCGGACGTGTTGAAATCGAAATTGGTGTCGTTGGCCGCAACCCAATCGTCCATAACGTCGACGGGGCGTTCTTTTGCGAAGACACCTTTGGCACGAAACTCTTCGGAGACACCGGTGTCGTGAATCACGTGTTTACGCCAGTGGTCTAGCTGAGCGAGCAGTATCGACTTGATGTTTGCGTACTTCGGATCTTTTGCCAGATTCCGAACTTCGTGTGGATCTTTCTTTAAATCGAACAGCTCGATCTGTGGTTTGCTTGCGGCGAAGAATGCTGCCTGTTCTGGCGGCAGTTTTCCCTCCAAGTGCAGGCAGTTCATTTCCGCCAACATTGGATAGGCACCTTCCTTGTATCGGTTGTATTGGCAGTATGGCCGTTCGGGCATCAGATTCAGGATCAGTTTGTGATCCTTGGACCGAATCGCTCGCATCGCGTCGTGCGTTTCATCCATCTTGTCTCGGGCTGCGAAAACGTATTTTCGCTCTTTGATGCCGTCTCCCAAAAGGCTCGACCCGTGCAAGGGAACCGGGCTCTTGATACCGGACGCCTCTAAGACCGTTGCGCAGATATCGATCGACATCACAAGGTCGCGGCTAACTTGTCCCGGTTCGATACGGCCGGGCCATCGCACAATCATGGGGATGCGAATGCCCCCGTCGTAAAGGAATTGTTTGCCTCGGATATGGCATCTGCCATGATCGCCGATGAAGAACACAATCGTGTTTTCTGCTAGACCTTCGTCTCGGAGTCGCTTCAAGAGTGCTCCCACTTCTCGGTCTACTAACTGCATTTGTTCCAGGCCGTTTGCCCAATCACGTCGCACAAATGGTGTATCGGGGTAGTAAGGCGGGATCTCGACATCGTCGATCGCAATCGGACGTTGTGGATCTCTTTTCCAAGCTCGATGTGTTCCGCCGAACGTGACGCGAGCAAAGAATGGCTGGCCGGGTTTGCGCTGGTTCCAGTCGCGAGCGTTGTCGTCGCTGGCGCGATTGACCAG
>CAYQMZ010000827.1:0-437 GCA_964418725.1 uncultured Pirellulaceae bacterium | reverse complement strand
CCATGAACAATTCTTGTTTTGTGTTTGGAGTGAAGTTGCAGTCGGTTTTCCAACTCATTAACGCCGTGAAGTAGCCGGCTTCTGCGAAGAGATGGGGGATCGGTTTAATTCCGTGAGGCAGCGGCTTTTTGTCGTGCGTGCGATGTTGGTGAGCGCGAATGAAATTCTGGTGGAATCCCGTCATCATTGCGGAGCGTGACGTCGAGCAAACTGGCGAAGTCGTAAACGCTGACTCGTAGCGAATACCCTCAGCAGCGAGTTGGTCAACGTGCGGAGTGTGGATTCCTTTGGTGCCGTAACAAGACAAATCCGCAGACCAGTCTTCGATGGCGATCCAAAGAATGTTGGGTCTCGTGGTGGTCTCCGCGGAATGCAGACAAGGTGACAGCAGGAGTAGAAGAACGAACGCTATGTATTTCATGGATTCGACCAAGCTA
>CAYQMZ010000826.1:0-3673 GCA_964418725.1 uncultured Pirellulaceae bacterium | reverse complement strand
AAGCAATGGAAAGCTAACACCCCAAAACCCCAGCAAACGCACCAGTATGCCTAAAATGGAGACTATTTCCTGGTGTCACCGCAATTCCTTCGACATCTGACGCGCCGTCTCGTTAGATAGGTAGTAGCCGGTCACATCACACAACTCATGTGAAATGGCTTTGCTGCCGTAACCGCACACACAGCGCATGGAAACACGATGAGGCGAACAACGACACGACATCGCATCAGAATGGAGTCCCTTGAATGTCGCCGACTGATGACAGCCGACGCGATTGAATTGCGGTCGGTGGACGACATATTCGATGGAATCCGAGAAGCTGACATCGCCTACGACCTCAACGAAGACGGCATGTTATCCCTGAGCGATGCAAGCTTCGTCGTAGAAGAAGTTCTTGGAACGCGGTTCGGCGACATCAATTTGGATGGCTCTGTTGACTTCACAGACTTCCTGAAGTTGTCGGCCAACTTTGGGCGTACCGATGCCGCCTTCGCAGATGGTGACATGGATGCAGACCAAACCGTGAGCTTCGCCGACTTCCTGCAGCTGTCCAACAACTTTGGATTTCAAAATGAGACCCAGCCGCTTAGTTTGACTGACGGAATGGCTCAACTTCCGAATCGCACCACCTTTGAACTGTTATCTCGAAGGGAAGACGTACCGGGTGCGACAGGTATTCGCGAAGTAAAGTTCCTAATCGATCTCGCGGCTGACCGGATCGCATTCATCAACGTGAACGAGCACGTTTTTCATTACCACTTCGCCAGAGACGTGTGGGGCTTTGCGGGTGAGTCGAGTCAATTCAGCCAAGTGACCTACTTCACGGACAATCGTCGTTACGTGGCCGGCAGCATCATCGCCCACGACAGCTTCGAGAGTCAGGGCCAGCAAGGCTTTTACACGATCGAGTTTTGGCCGACCGACCCAGTGAACTCACATCATGTGATTGACGTCGTCCAGCGAATCCAAGCCCGAATGCCCTTCGCCGAAGGCCGCATGGCCTATCACCCCGCTGGCGAGACACAACGCGCACTGTATGAACGCCAGCAGGCCGCGTATGACGAGTCCGGTATCCCCGTGATTTCCACGGAAGAAGTATTCGGAAACCAGACCTTCATGGCACTGAATCCCGGTGTTGGCTTCGGACGACTTCGCGTTGTTGATGGCACTGATGCCATCCCGTTGTCTTCGAGAGATATCGTCATTTTTGAACATATCCCCAATGATCTGACGCATGTCGCAGGTGTCATCACGGTTCAGCCGCAGACACCACTTTCACATGTCAACTTACGAGCAAAACAGAACAATACGCCCAATGCGTACATTAAGGATGCGCTTACCAGCCCAAGTATCGAACGGCTGATCGGCAAAAACGTTCGCTTTGAAGTAATCAATGACACCTATTCAATTCGTGAGGCAACACCGGAAGAACTGGAAGAGCACTTTGCCGCCATTCGACCCGCGAATCCACAGTTTCCGATCCGCGATCTATCGGAAACCGAGATCGTTCCTCTCTCGAGCCTTCGGACATCCGACCAAAAATCGTTCGGTGCAAAGGCAGCGAACCTGGGTGAACTTTCACGCATTCTTCCGGACGAACAAGTTCCCGATGGCGTGGCAGTTCCGTTTGCCCTGTACGACGAATTCATGAAGGCGAACAACTTTTATGAAGCGGCCGAAGACATGATGGCCAATGAAGACTTTCAGTCAAACTCTGCTCTACGAGCTCGTCGTCTCGCGATTTTCCGTGACCGCATCGAGCGAGGACGCGTACCGGTCGAGATCAGCGGAAAGCTCGACCAAGCATTGGCCGAATTGCGTGAACAGTTTGGACCGACGCAGGGCTTTCGCTCACGATCGTCGACCAACAACGAAGACTTGGTTGGATTTACCGGCGCTGGACTTTATGAGAGTTACACGCACCGGCCCGATGAAGGCAAATTGGAAAACACCATTCGCCAAGTCTGGGCGGGGCTGTGGACGTTCCGCGCATTCGAAGAGCGCGAATTCTGGCGCATAGATCACCTGCAGGCAGCGATGGGCGTGGCCATCCATCCGAATTTCGATTTGGAAGAAGCCAATGGAGTCGCGGTAACCAAGAACATTTTCGATCCCGCATGGGAAGGCTACTACATCAACGTTCAGGTCGGGGAAGACCTCGTCACCAATCCTGGCCGAGACGACGTGCCGGACGAAATCTTGGTTTCCGCAATTGGTCCCAACCGAGAATGGGAAACACAATACATCCGGCGAAGCAACTTGACCGAAGAAGGTGAGGCAGTGATGAATGACCAGCACATCGCCCAATTAGTCAACTCAATGCGCATCATTCAACGGCACTTCCGTTCCGTCTATGGTCAAAACGGCAACCGGGACTTTGCGATGGATATCGAATTCAAAGTCGATGCCGATGGCCAGTTGGTCATCAAACAAGCGCGGCCTTGGGTCGACTAACGGCACGTGCAGACTTTTCTAGATCAGACTCTGCCGGGCACGAGTTGCTCGTATCTGTATTGCTCGCGATTGGTTGTCTACCTGGCGGATCCGCCCCGCGGATCTAGCACTTTCTCCCACTTGGAAAGCGGTTCGTCCCAATAGGGGTACCGAAGTGGCTCGTGCAATGGAATGATCCAGCTTGGTGGCTGCCAGCCTAACGATTCTTCTAGCAAATTGACGCCAGGGTCCAGGAGCAACTGAGGCTTCCTTCCATTCATCGACACCAATGCCAACGCGTGCAGTTCGATCAGTTCGAAACCTTGCCTTCGCAGATCGTCGCCGATCAGTTGAGCTAATTGATGGATCAACCGTGCATCACGCGAAACCCGATTTAACTGAAAGCCGGTCAAATACGGCCGCAAGTCGATCGCTCCGGCTCGGTTCCTGGTTCTGTCGACTGCCGTATATCGAAGCGCCGATTGTTTGCCGCGAATCAGCATATGCCATGAAAAGCAGTGGGCCTCTTCCGTCCAGCTAGGGTTCCCAGGAATGAAGTAATGTCGGACCGGCAGCCACAACTGCCAAGTCACGAACACCAGCAACAATGCGACGCCTAAAGACCGGCCCGCGGGATTCTCCGTGCGCGCGACATTCGAATTTGCGTCCAAGGTTTCAGGCGGTGATTCTCGTTTCGTCACGCGATGCCAGAACCTTCGCAAGTGGCCCGGCGGCAGGAAGACTGGCAACGTCAGCAACATAAACCATGGAAAGACACCGATCGTAAACAGCCACGCGTTCATCCCGTGAAAAGCCACGGCGGCAATCAGGGCAGGGATTCTGAAGCGTCGCGATAGTAACGCGGGGACAACCAGCAGATCAAAGAGCAGACCGCCATACGTCATCGCATAGACGCACGACTCCAGTTCGAAGTATTGACCGACGATGGGAAAATCCGTTCGTCGCGACAGCATGAACCGCATCGGTTCTCCCGCCAGCCAATCGGGATTCAATTTGGCAACGCCGCCAAAGAAGTAAGGAACCCCCAATTGGAATCTCAGCAGCCAAATCGCCCACTGCGGCGTGACACTGCTGGGGGTCACCCATCCCAAACGCACGTCCATGGATCCCGCGCTACTGACGGGCAGCACGATGAGCAGCCATGACACAACGCAGATCAGATAATAGTGATTCTGGTACAGACATTTGTCTGCCAAAAACAGATGCGTGAATCCAAGTG
>CAYQMZ010000825.1:3455-3674 GCA_964418725.1 uncultured Pirellulaceae bacterium | reverse complement strand
TACCTCGTTCGATCATCAATCGAGGCTACGAGATCCGAATCAATGGACACCGAGACAATATTTCCAGTCGTTCTGATTGGGAAAGAGTCCCGCATGGCGTGTCGCGAACGTTTCCGTTGAATCAAACGACCATCGAAGTTGCAAACGCATTCGGCGGCTCCATCTACATCGACGTTGGCAGCCAACCACCAAGTGAGCGTCGCGTTGATGACTTCGATG
>CAYQMZ010000825.1:0-3445 GCA_964418725.1 uncultured Pirellulaceae bacterium | reverse complement strand
AACAACGTGTTGTCCCAACCCCACTTTGTGCTTGGCGAAACCACCAACGACCAGTGGCAGACGCTTCGAGATGCGGACGCTCCCTACGCCGAATTCGTATCCGAGCACGTAGCATTTTCTGTTCCCTCACAATGGATTCGCGAACTCGACGATGCCGAGTCTCTGATGAAATTCTGGGACGTAACAGGCGAGTTCCAAGACTACGTTGGTTCGTTAGGGCAATTCCGTACCGCGCCTGAGCGATTCAATGTCGATGTGCAGATCAGCGTCGGACTGTTGCATGCAGGTTATCCGATCCAGGGGCCAACTTGGGCATCGGAAAAAATCGTCGACTTGGAAGCGTTGGTCAGCGAAGGAAGCTGGGGCTACTTCCACGAACTCGGGCATCAAATGCAAGCCAGACCCGACCGCGAAGGAAACTTCTACACCTTCAGTGGTGACGTTGAAGTGACGGTCAACATTTTTGCGAACGCCTCGCTCGAACATAGCGTCATCGATTCGCCTACCGGCGGCTGGGGCTATTCGGCGTATCCAAACCTGGTTATGCAACGCGCGGTCGAAACCGTAAACGATCCTTCGGCACCCAATTTCGACGACAAAGACGCCTACCCGTTCTACTTCCAGCTATCAGATGCATTTGGCTGGGAAACCTACCGAGAGGTGTTTCAAACATACCACGACGATTTCGAAAACAATCCGTCGGCCCTTCCCGACAACAATCAACAGCGGAAGGACCAGTTCTATACCCGTTGGTCAGAAGTGTCCGGCTACGACATGACCCACTACATGGTCGATCTTTGGGGGCTGGAAGTTTCACCTGCAGCACGTCAGGCTGTCGCGGCCAAAAATCTACCGGACTTCCTACCGGCATTCGCAGACATTCCTCAGAGCATCCCAGTCGCGCGTGACGCCTCGTACACGATCGCTTTCGATTCCCTGCTCAGCTACGACGGAACAGCGTCTGTCCGCGACGTTCAAGCGGGCCAGCACGGCGAGCTGCAGGAGACCCCCAACGGAACTTGGACCTACCTTCCGGACGTTGGGTTTGAGGGAATCGACACCATCCAATTCGAAGTGGTTTCAAGCACAGGTTATGCGATACCGCACACTCTGGAGTTCGACGTACTTACCAACGGTGTCCTCCTGGAGACCTACTCCGATATCGCCGGCACATCAATCCGCAGTCTGGAACGTGACGCGAGTTTCCCGGATGCTCCATCACAGATAACGGCGTTGGAGTCCTTTGAAGCTCCTACGAACCGCGACAACGACTTCGGCGCACGGGCTCGTGGATGGATCACCGCTCCAGCAACAGGAAGCTACCGTTTCTTCATCGCTTCGGACGACAACGGCGAGCTCCATTTGAGCACGAATCATTCGCCAGCCAACGCCCGCAGGATCGCTCACGTTCCGGGCTGGACGACTCCGCAGGACTGGACCAGATTTCCAGAGCAACAATCCGACTCAATACGCCTGACCGAAGGCGAACGGTACTACGTAGAGGCGTTAATGAAGGAAGGTGGCGGAGGTGACAATCTGGCCATCGCGTGGGATGGTCCGGGCTTCAGTCGCCAAGTCATCCCCAACCAGGCCTTGGAATTGTTCTACGAAGGCAACGCTCGCCCGCTGGCAATTGATGACGTTGCGGAGACGAACGGACCGATTGCGATCGATGTGCTCGCGAATGACACAGATCGCGATGGAGATCGACTGCGAATTAGCTCGATCGGCCAACCGTCCAACGGCTCGGTCAGCATCGAAGACAACCGTATTTCCTATGTCCCTGACGCTCAATTTATGGGCGTTGATGACGTCACCTATTCAGTGACCGACGGAAACGGCGGCACCAGCAATGCAATGTTGCGTTTGACGGTGGGGCAGCAACCGGTTGTCGAGCATGATCTAAAGGGCGTCGTTAGTCCTGGTGGGAAGATACGACTGACTTCGCCGGGATTGGATGTGTTGGGCATCAATTTCCAATCGGATGCAGGTTTGCTCGTCCCAATCCCCGACGGTGACGCGTCACCATTTTCGTTTGCCCTGTCGAACTCACCAACACAAGTCAGCCTAGGAAGTCTAGGAGCAACCGTTCGACTGGAAGGCACGCTTGTCACAGAGATTCGCTACCTCGGTGACGATCCCGAAACCGACTTACATGCCAGCTATGGCTTAGGGGCGGAAGAGATCGAGTTCCCGGTCGAGTCGGCACCTCTCTTGTCAGGCTTCGTGGCATCAAATGATCGGATCGTCCTGGAGTCTCCTGGAATTGACTTGCTGGGCGTGAACTTTCAATCCGCTGCGGGACTGCTGACTCCCATCCCGGATGGCGATGCATCGCCGTTCACATTCGCTTTGTCAAATACGCCTCAACAAGTAAGCCTAGGTAGTCTCGGGACGCCGGTTCGTATCGAAGGCAGATGGATCACGAACATCCAATACACTGGTGACGACCCGGCGACAGACTTGCTGGCGACATACGGTTCCGGTGGTTCAGAAATTGAATTCAGTGTTGACCGCCCAGCGTCGAGCTTTGACTGTAACGGCGACGGCACAACATCCGCGGACGATCTAGCCTGTGTATGCGAAGCGGGTGCCGTTGACGACTTACTGGCTCAACTCGGACTTCAACAGGGTGACCTTAACGCGAGCGGACAAGTAGACTTCGCCGACTTCCTCATCTTCTCGCAATCGTTTGGCCAGCAGGACGTGGGTTATACCAATGGCGACCTGGATTGCAGTGGCACCGTCGACTTCAAGGACTTTCTCGCACTGGCTGAAGCGTTTGGCAACTAATTGCTTCGCAGTTGCAGTTCCGTAGTAGCATTTGAAGCCTCGCGCCATCCGGCCAAGCAACACGGTTATCGTGGCCGACGCGAATCGACATCAGGTTCTCAGCTTTTTATACTCGGGGCTCACCAAATCTCCGCAGTGCAGAGGAAACCTCCGATGGCAATAGAATTCCAGTGTCCCTCCTGCAGCAAAGTATTCCGCGTCGACGACAAATTTGGTGGCAAAACCGCGAAGTGCCCCGGATGCGAAGCCCAAATCCAAATTCCGCCGGCAGCGACCGCGTCTGAGCCTCCAGCGGTTCCCCAGGCGGAAGCCGCATCGCCGCTTCCTGGCCAGCCGGCTGTTCAGAAGCAGACCGTGGATAAGCCAACCGAAATTCCTCCGTTCATGGCGTCCGGCTCGTCAGCCCCCAAGCCATCGGCGGCTCCCGACATCAATCCCTTTGCGGCAACAACAACCACGGCTTCACCAACGGCTGCCACTACGCCGAGCGGTAAGTTGGTTTTGAAACGCATCGACGTCGCGTCGGCAGCAAAGATGGTGGGCGTCTTCTATGCATTCATCGGATTGCTAGTCGGTGTTTTCGGCGGCTTGTTCACCATGATCGGCGGGCTCGCGAATAGTGGCAACGGCCAAGCAATCGCGTTTGGGATCG
>CAYQMZ010000824.1:3365-3680 GCA_964418725.1 uncultured Pirellulaceae bacterium | reverse complement strand
GGAATGAACAAACAGTCCATTGTCTACGACAACCTGACTTTGCTTGATCCAGCGAAGCGAGATGAACTGATTCGGGATATCCAGCAGCGTACGGGTCTTGTTGCCGAACGCATCGAAGTTTCGAAAATCGATTTGCTCAAAGGGGCGGCAAACCTAAACGTGTACCACAAGGTCGCTCGCCAGCAATACGGTTTGCAAAACTGAGGACGAACTAGCGATGCCATGCCCTCGCAAACTTGGGCATGGCACCAGAGTACTGGGTAGGAATCACGTACTTGCAGGGCCTGAGAGCGAACCCTCTTCTATGCATTCATT
>CAYQMZ010000824.1:0-3355 GCA_964418725.1 uncultured Pirellulaceae bacterium | reverse complement strand
CACCAGAGTACTCGGTAGGATTCACATGCTCGCATAGCCCAGCGCGAACCCTCTTCTCTGGATTCTTTGCTGTTCCGCGATTGAAAATTGCGTTGCGCACAGCCTACGTGGGTGGTCTAGTTAGCTTCTCCATCCAGCCCGCCCTCGATGCCATCTCCACTGATCGCACCGCTCTCGTCAGTACCATCAGGTGCCGAGGCCACTTCTGCGGCGACATCAACGCACTGTTTGATAAGCTCGTCGATCGTTCGGTCGTGTGGACGCGCGGCTTTGACACGCCCCAGATAGGGAAGTGCTTCGTTGTAACGACCGAGTTGCACAAGTGCGCGGCCTAGTCCCCATGTTAACGCTGTCACGGGGCCCTTGCCGTTTTCCACCGTCTTCCAAACCTTCACGGCTTTCTCGAGATCTCCGGCCTGTTCGTAGCAACGGGCCAGACCGTTCACGTAGCCAGCTCCTTGCGGATTGGCTTTGACAAGCTGCAAGAAGATTGGCTTCGCTTCCTGGTGCCTGGCCTGATTGAGCAATGCAAAGCCAAGGCCGTTGCGTGCGGCTTCGTGCTTGCGGTCGAACTTCAGCACCTCGCGAAAGGCAGCCTCCGCAGCTTCGTTCTCTCCTTTATTGAAGTAGGTCCAACCTTCCGCATTTCGCTTTAACGCCGTCTTGCGATCGGTCACTGCGATGCTGTCGACACCGGAATCGTCATCCCCAGAACCAAGATCGACATTCACGTCTCCGTTAGCCGAAACTTGAGCATTCGCGCCCGGCGGCAGACTGATTTTCGTTTTCGTCCCATCGGGATGCTCGATCGTCAGAGTAATTCCCAGCAATGCTCCGAGCAGCATGCCTAGCAGTCCGGCCGCGATCGCCACAACCATGGGAACTTTGCGAGAGAGAAACGATTCTGTGACCGGTCGGCCGACTGGTGTTCGGCGTTCTTCTTGCGTTGCACCGAGGTCAGCAATGACGGCGCGATTTAGTGCGTCCTCTGCAAGTTGTCCTAACGCCGCGGACTTTGAGAAAGCAGACAATCGGTGAGCTACGTCTGCCATCGACTGTGGCCGATCGGCCGGATCCTTTGCGATCATCTGATCTACCAGCGTTGCGAGTTCGTCGGGGACATTGGGGGCAACTTCTCGAAGTTGGGGCGGAGCGTCGGATACGTGAGCTGTCATTTTCGCGAACGAGGTTGGATAACGATCCGCTCCAAACGGAACTTGACCACTCAGCATCTTGAAGAGCGTACAACCCAACGCGTAAATGTCCGCGCGGATATCAACATTGCGGCTGTCGTTGACCTGCTCGGGAGCGATATAGTCCGCTGTTCCCATGGCTTGTCCGGTCGCCGTCATCTCGGGACACTCGCCATCCGCAACACGCAGCCGCGCGAGTCCGAGATCAAGTAACTTGACTTCACCTTTACGGCTAAGCATCACGTTCGACGGTTTGATATCGCGATGCACGAGTCCTCGTTCGCTGACGTACTCTAGCGCCTCAGCGGTCTGTTGCGCGATTTTGCAAGCATCCGCTGTCGAGAGCTTTCCCGTACGTCGCAGTACTTGTGCTACGTCCAATCCATCAATGTATTCGGTGACCAAGACTGCCAAATCATCTACTTCGCGGGCGTCGTAGGCCGTGACAATGTTTGGGTGTGAGAGCTGCCCGACGGCGCGCATTTCCGTTTCGAAACGCTGCCGCATACGAGGCTGCAGCAAACGATGGCTCGACAGTACTTTCAACGCCACCTCACGCCCCAGTTTCTGATGCCGGGCCAAGTAGACGTTGCCCATCCCACCTCGACCAAGACCACGGACGATTTCGTAGTCGCCCAAGACTTTGGGAAGAAGTTGCGAAAGCTCTGTATGGTCCACGGCATTTGGGGCGGCCAACGCACCAAGTGCTTTTGCCATTGCGATTTTGCAGTCGGCTTCTTCGTCGAATTCATCCTGGTCCGCCGAACGGAGACTCTTGACCAATGAGTCTTCTGGGCTGGTTTCCAAATCCGACCGGCATTGGTCACATTCAAGAACGTGGCCGAGCAGCTCGTCGCTCTGTTCTTCGCTCAACTGGCCCAGCGAAAAGGCACGCAACTCTTCCGACTTAGGACATTCCGCAATCATGGTTCGTCTCCTTGGGTAGCGTGTATCGCGAGCTGATCTGCCCGCTATAGAGAGGAACGTGGAAGTCTGACATGACTTTTGCAGATCTTTTTTGGGTGCAGATTCTCCCGTTATCTCGGCAAATTGGCCAACTGCTGCCGTAGTCGACGGAGGATTCGAGATTTTGCTTGGTACACCGATGCCACACTCATCCCAAGTTCTTCTGCCACGTCGGAGGGTGTTTTTTCCTCTATTGCGGTCTTGCGAAAGGCGAGCCAAGTTCGCTCTTCGAACTCTGTACGAACTAGATCGAGCACGCGTCGAGAGATCTCGCCTTCCAGGTTGTCGCCAGACAACGAAGCCTCAATGGGATCCGGGTGGTTCTGCCACTCAGCCAGATTCTCCGTGCCGCCGGCCGCGCGAGGTTGTTTGGCCGACCGCCGATAGAAATCGCGTACTCGGTTTCGCGTAATGGTCGCCAACCAATTGCGAAAACTCTGGTCCGGTTGGGAACGGTGGAAGTCGCCAATGCCTCGCGAGACAGACGCAAAGACTTCTTGCACGACGTCGGACGCATCGTGTCCGGACAAACCCGATTGACGTGACCAACGATAAACGATTGGTCCAAACACTTCGACCAATCGTCCCCAAGCGTCCGGCTGCATTTGCTGGACACGATTCAGCAGTGTCGACGAGAGCGTTGGCAATTCGTTCGACGAGTCAGATGGGTTGTTCGCCATGAGTCTTAGCTTACGCCGAAACCACGGACGCTTCAAATGTCGACTTGCCAATGCGTTCTATGAGACAGTTTGTTCAGCCCGCTCGCGCTGTTCGGTTATTGCTCGCTCGACGCGTCGCGCCAGAGCCAGCGCATTGATTCTGGCAAGATTGCACCGCCGTGGATGCCGTTGTGACCACCGTCGCCGTAGTCGAATTTGAAGTCATACTTTGCGTACTCCAAAGACTTGGCCATCTGCTGGTTCGCTAGAGGCCAGTTGCCGTGCGCGTTGTCCAGATCTCCCGAACCATCCTGAAGGAATACGCGAATCGGTTTTGGATCCGTCTTGCGAATCAACGCTGGGTACACATGACCGCCTCTGATATTGGTGAAGCTGCCAACGTGACCTAGCACCTTTCGGAACGCGTCCGGTCGCTCCCAAGCAACCGTCCACGCGCAGATTCCGCCAGAGCTAATGCCGCAGATCGCGCGATGCTCGGGGTCGTCAGTTAGTTTGTATTGCTTGCCGACTTCCGGG
>CAYQMZ010000823.1:0-3681 GCA_964418725.1 uncultured Pirellulaceae bacterium | reverse complement strand
AATCAAACGAAGTAATGACTCAGCACACTAGCGCGTATTTCAAAACTTCGGCCGTAGTGTTCGTAGTTTGGATTTGCCCTCATAAGCTCCGTAGATTTCTAATCGACGGTCGGTGCAGCGGGAGCCTGTGGCCACGGAGTCTTGCCTGCTGGCCAGTGCTTCGGCTGTTTGGCTCGGGCTTTATCCACTGCGTCTTTCAGCCACTGTGGCGCCGTCCGGTTTTCGTCCTCACCGTAGACATAGGGCAAAGCCGGACGCATCAACAACGGCTTGTCCCCTAGCGGAGGTCGTTGCTCGCTTACCTGAACCAGACGCTCTCGAAGTTCACGGACGATTTCAGGATTGGACTTCGCAATGTTTTTCTTTTCGGACGGGTCCAGTCGAATATTGAACAGCAAATCGACTGCATCGGTGCCACTTTCTAGGTTGCTGATCAGCTTGAAGTCGCCCTTTCGAATTGTCGGAAAACGCACGCTTCCCGTCGCCTCAAAAATGATCTCGTCCCGAGGGCTCGGAGCGTTACCGAACAAGGCTGCTGTCTGATCGACGCCGTCAATTGGGCGTTCTTGCGCAAGGGAGGCATTCGCCAATTTTGCGAAGGTTGGATACAAGTCCGTCACATGCATCAACGTGTCATTCTTACCGCCAGCCCGCGTGTGTCCGGGCCAGTGCATCACACATGGAACTCGCACCCCACCTTCAAAGGTTGTATTCTTCGTACCACGAAACGGCCGATTACTCTCCTCGGTCAGGCCCCCGTTGTCGTTCGTGAAGATCACCAACGTGTTCTTCTCCAGCCCATTGTCATGCAGGGCGTCGAGAATTCTGCCAACAGCGTCATCGAGGCACTTCAACGCAGCGTTTTTGGCACCGTACTTTTCAACGTGCCGAGGCACAACGTCGATGGGACCGTGTACGGCATTGAATGGCACGTAGATAAAGAAGGGTTGATAAGCGGTTTGCTTCGCGAGCACGCGTTCGGTTTCCGCTGCAATCAAATCCGTCGAATACCCTTCCTCTTGAAGTGGCTGTTCATTTCGATGCCAATCAAAGACATGGAATGGGACCGGCGCATTGTGAGGAATCATGAAAGTGTTGTAGTCGATCCCCCACGCATAGTGACCGTATTGATGCGTGAAGCCCTGCTGCATTGGCAAATGTTCCTTTAGCCATTCGCCGCAGTGCCACTTGCCGATAATCGCCGTGAAATACCCGGCTTGCTGGAGTGCCTCCGCAACGGTTCGCTCGTTTGTGTCTAACGCATGAATTCGCCGAGTCGTTTCGCCGTCTTCGTTTTCTGCCAGCGTCAGCCCAAGTTTGGCTAAGTAGGTTGGCTTTCCAAAGTCTTCAGAACGCCAATCGCTCCAGGTACGAAACGCGTAGCGCCCGGTGAGAATCGCTGCACGTGTCGGTGCACAAACGGAGTGCGTGTAGAACTGCGAAAGTCTGGTTCCGCGAGCAGCCAGCCGATCGATGTTGGGTGTGAGTTCCCGATTGCCGCCGTTGAATCCGGGCTGAGCGTAGCCCATGTCGTCAGACATCATCAGAAGAATATTCGGCCGACTACCAGCCTCGTTCGCGGCCCAGCAATCGGCAAACCATGCCAACGACAAGAACAAAATGCAGCACACACGCAGTGAAAAACGAAACATAACTCGACTCGCAGGGATTTCCGTGAGCCGCAGTTATACATCCGCAATACGCAGAAGTGAATCGCGCGTCCCGTGAAGCGTCGTTCAGCATGAACGCCTTCGCCTCTATGGCGGAGCAACCTTATTCGGGCGCGAACAAGTTCTGTTGTAACTGCATGACCGGATTGCCGAAGCCGCCCAAAACTGCACTTGAGTCAGGATCCAGGATTAACGAGGCATGTTGCCGAATCAGTGCCGGATATTCTTCACCTGCGAGTGTGGCCAAGAACTCGTCAGCTGATTCCAGCCCCATGCGAGAAAGCACTTCCAGCCCGCGAATAAAGCGACGTTGTTCGGGAGTTTGAGGCACACCAGTTTGCCAATTGGAAAGTATGCGGCGCAGACGAGAGCGAACTTCATTCGATGCATGGTTCTCCCTCTGTGCTGCCAACACCGGCGCGATCCGGCTGCTAGATGAACGAAGCATTTGATAGGCTTTGTCGCGTTCGGAGAAACGGTAGTCGTCCAGCTTGCTGACCAATTGATGGACTTCTTCGTCGCTCAACGCCGGAACGTCGGGTTTGAATTTGGTCCGAACAAAACGCAAAGTGGATTCGCCTCCTACCGCGAGACTCCACAACAAAGCATTTAAGTCGTCTGGCTGTTGGTCTCCCAACCGTTGCCACGAGGACTCTAACTGTGTTTGCGAAAGTGTCTGATAAACCAAACTGGGCTGCAGAGTTCCCTCGTGAACCACTTGTCCGGATTCATTGATCGAATCCGGCACGCGGATGATCGAGATATGCCCGGTAGGCGTCGTCGAGATTGGCCGGCCAGCAAGCAGCCTATGACTTCCGTGCGATTCATAACGCAACAGCACCAAAAACTCGCCTGAGGAAATCAGCTGTAAGTCTGCGAGTCCATACGCGTAAGGGTTCCCGAGACGAATAGGCTTCGTCAGACGCAGCGGAGGCAACCGTACTCCCGTCGCATTGAAACGTTCGATCAATTGCGTTTCACGTCGACCGGTCTTGGAAGTATGAATCGCAAATCCCATATCGACCTTCGACGAGTACGTGAACGCAGCCCGCGAGAGTCCGTCGAACGATCTCAACCGCGACATACTCTTGTCGTCCATCAAATAGGCGAATAGGCCGCGGCTTGCGTGAATCAAAAGCCGGTTGCGTTTTTCGTCATACCCGACGCCAGCAAGATGTCCGAGAGCTCTGTCATTGAATCGCAAGTCAAGCGATTCGCTTGTCTTTACTTCGCGATCAAACAGCGTCAACGCAGCCATGGTGCCGCGACAAAACCAGCGGCGATTGGCTGGATCGCTGATCGCAAAACGCGTACTGCGATGAACTTGCTCATTCTCACCGATCAATGGCCCACGAAGTGAATACCGATTCCAATACACATTGTTCTTGGCGACAAATGGCTGGTCGACTTCATGCCTTTGGCGATCCCCGTACTGAGGTAGTTCACCACGATGCACCGCCCAAAATCGCAAATCCTCGAGGGCCGTCTCCGCTGCCTGGTCTTCTGCGGGTTCAGCAAGGCGTTGCAATTCGTTGAGTTCGCTTCGGACCATTTGCAATCGCGAACGCACGTTGTCGGGACCGACGACTTCGACTCCGGTGGCCTGATGGGCTACGGAGAATGAATCCACAGAACGATTCGTCAGCGCCACGATGCGTTGCTCGACGCGCCGCAACTGAACTCGATCTCGCGGATCATGAACTGCAAAACCATCTTTGCCGAAATATGACTCGACGCTGCAGCCCTGAGGCTTAGTAACCAGCGTCTGCGGTAGTTGCCCAGCCAGAATAATTCGATCGAGCTTGACGCCCTCAGCCGCTCGCACATCCCATTGAATTCGATGGTTGCCGCACAGCACTAGTGTGACCGGTCCGCCCGTGTCCGTAACATTGACTTGAACTGGTTTGTTCGACGAGTAACGCGCCACAACGTGGGTGCGCGGTCGATTTCCAGACGCATCTTCGCCATACAGCGTTGACTCTGCCGACGCCAATCGAGCCCGCAATGAAGT
>CAYQMZ010000822.1:0-3682 GCA_964418725.1 uncultured Pirellulaceae bacterium | reverse complement strand
GGCTACAACTCCCCCAATCCTCCGGCACCCCAAGAAAACGAACCGGCAGACATTTGGGTCGCGGCTGATTGGGAGAAGCCCACGGGACGCATCACGCAAGCGATACTACGCGATCAAGACACCAGCCAACCCTATGCCGGCAACGGTCGTGAGTTAGTCATCAACTACGTAGCCGAAGACGCACTGCTAGAACGTCGTCCGATTTCGATCAATTATGGTGCCTCACCGGATGGACCCTGGTATCCGATCGTAGAAGCGACCGAGAACTCAGGTTCCTACACCTTAAAACTTGATCGACGGCTACCAGACCAGCTGTTTCTCGAGTTGCAAATTCGAGACATCGCCGGCAATGTGACTTCGTCCATATTTAATGCCAGCAACGCAACGTCAACGGGCCGACCAGCTGTTCGAATTCGTGGCATTCGGCCAACGGGGCGTTCCGCCAGTCAATCGAACACCCAATCGCCATACGATGCTCGATTTAATCGCTGAACTCAAACGTTGAGTCTTGGAGAATGCAACCGCTGGTTTGCACGGCGTGCGCCTTGGCATAAACTACCGCCATGGAACACGTGCAACATGCATTCGATCTGCTCAAGGAAGACGGCTTTCAGTTCACCGGCGTCTGCGTTTTGCTGGGCGATGATCGCTTTCTGAAGCGGCTGGTCAGAACCAAACTGGCCCACGCGTTGACTGAAGACGGAGATGCCTCGGAATACGACAGCAAATCGTCTTGGCGTGACGTCATCGATGATCTGTCTACGTTGTCCCTGTTCGGAGACGGGCCTCGGTTGGTGATCGTTCACGACGCGGACGATTTTGTGAAGCACAATCGTACACAGTTGGAAGACTTTGCCTCTTCTCCCAGCGGGACCGGTGTATTGGTTCTGGATCTCAAGTCGTTGGCCAGTAATACACGGCTGTACAAAACGATTACCGCGTCTGGCTTGCTCGTCGAATGTAAGCCACCTCAAAAGAAACGCGGTAAGAGTTCCTACGTCGACGAAGCCAAATTGTGCGATTGGCTGCGAGATTGGGGAAAGACGACCCACGGAATTACGTTGAAACGCGGCGCCGACGAAGAACTGCTGAATCTGGTGGGCCCAGAGCTTGGACTCCTGGATCAAGAACTGGCGAAGCTTGCTCTGTTCTGTGAAAAGGGGGCGGACGTTACGGTCGAGCTTGTGACGCAAGTTGTTGGTGGCTGGCGAGCAAAAACAACGTGGGAGTTGCTGGATGCGGCGCTCGATGGTAACGCAGCCGAAGCGATCAGCCAGCTGGAACGGTTACTGCAATTTGGTGAGGCTCCGCAAGCTATTGCCGGTGCGATGCTGTGGTCGCTACGTCGATTCGCGGATGCTGCGCAGTTGGTCATGGAAGCGGAGGACGCTGGACGCAAAGTTTCCCTGCCGATGGTCTTAGAGCAGGCGGGGTTCAAGAAATGGCCGAAAGGTGCGCTGCAGCGAGCCGAGAAGCAGCTGCGTCAACTTGGCAGGCATCGCGCTGGTGATCTTTACAACCGGTTACTCAAGCTGGATTTGTCCATGAAGGGATCGCACTCGGCTCCCGCACGAGCTCGCTGGGCACTCGAGGAATTCGTCACCTCGCTCAGCAAGCAAGCGAACGTCGCCTAGCGACTCGCGATTCTCTACCACTTCCGGCTTGCGCCGCTCAAAAGGCCATTCTCTACTTGGCCGCCAGCGATTCGCCATTCTCGCGAAAAACCGCGTTTCTTAGGTGATTTCCGAAATCTGCATGCTGGATGTTGACGACAACCTACTACACGCATAGTATCTACTAAGTAAGTAGTACGTGATTCCTAGGAGCCACCATGGCCAAAGAAAAACAAAAGCCGTCAGAACTGGAATTGCAGGTTCTTTCCGTCTTATGGGCTCATGGTCCCCTGCCCGTCCGAAAAGTGCACGAGCTACTGCCGGATGGCAAAAAACGAGCCTACACCACCGTCCTCACGGTGCTTCAGGGGATGGAAAAGAAGAAGTTGGTCAACCATACGCGAGAAGGAATGGCCAACATCTACAAGCCACTGGTCACTCAAAAGCAAACCGTGACGCCCTTCATGAAACAGCTACTGCAGAACGTCTTCGGCGGCGATCCGTCGGCCGTAGTGCAGTGCCTGCTGGATTCTTCGAATCCGGACAAGGACGAATTGAAGGAGATTCGGCGGCTCATCAATGAGGCCGCCAAAAATAAGAAGTCGTAAATGGTTCGCGTTGCGTTGGGATGAGAAATCGTTACGAAAGGTGAGACAAAATGTTCGATGTATTCGAGACAGTCTTTTGGAGTGACGTGGTATGGGCCCTGCTACACTCGATCTGGCAGGCAGCTATCGTCGCTCTCTTGATGGGAATCGTTCTGCGTCAAATTCCCGCGAAGCGTGCAGCGATACGATACTGGGTCTCTGTTCTCGCTTTGCTTGCGGTTCCCCTGGCTGCGTTCGTAACGCATCATGCTCGACATGAGTTTAGGGCGTCCAATCTTGTAACTTCGCCTGCTGTCGAAGCGGCGATCACAACCGACGCCTCACCTGCTGCAACGAATGTCAAAACAAGTAGCGCGACAGCCAATGTCGCTCGATCCGAATCGCAAAGCCTCAACTGGACGGCTTTGGCTGCAGTCGCCTGGGTCATTGGCGTGTGCATTATGCTAGTTCGCACAGCCGTGGCGGCGATTCAGGCGCAGAAGCTGGACGGCGTCGCGAGAGTAACGTCCAAACAACACATCGACGCCCTTGAGAACCTTTGCAGACAGAACGGCGTCCGCACTACCCCCACGCTGTGGAGTTCAGAACACATCCTCAGTCCGTTCGTCGTTGGAGTACTCTCTCCTGCAATCGTCGTTCCGCTGTCGATGCTGACGAGTCTCAGCAGTAGCGAACTTATCTCGATTCTTGCGCATGAAGTCGCCCATGTGCGGCGAAACGATTACCTTGCCAATCTCTTCCAGTTAGTCATTGAAGCCATCTACTTCTTCAATCCTGCCGTGTGGTGGATTAGCCGGCAAGTACGATCCGAGCGTGAAGCTTGCTGCGACCAGCTGGCGATCATGTCCGGTGCTAACGACATCGACTACGCCACAACTCTTGCAAGTTGGATGGAGAGAATTGCGCACTCAGGTCACGCCGTCAATTCGCCAGTCGCGTTGGCCTATGCCGGAGAACCACGAGGCGGACTGCTGGAACGTATCCAGCGAATACTGACTCCGGAACACCGTCCAAGGCTCCGCGTTTCGCCCTTAAACGTACTATTCGTGCTCTTTGCGTCAGCGCTCATTGCTGCGGGTATGAATGCGGGTTCGAAGGCCATCACAACGGCTGCCGCGAAGATCCTTACCGACTCGGAACGCGTTGCACAAATCAGAGAACAACAAGAAAAGGTACAGCCTACGGGCGGTCGTCTTGAAAGAGGAGAAACAGTTGTTCGCGGGCGACTGACCACCGAAGACGGGCAACCGATCGAGCGAGGCTGGCTGTATTCACACTCGGAGAATTCCGGGAGTAGCACTCACAAGACCGAAGGAACATTCGAAGCCGACTCGGAATTCGAAATAGCAGTTCGCAGCGGGCACGTGTCGCTTCACTACTTCAGCAACAACTACGCACCAGCAATCGTCGGTCCATTCAAAGCCCTAAAGGACCAAACGATCACACAAGACATCAAACTTA
>CAYQMZ010000821.1:0-3683 GCA_964418725.1 uncultured Pirellulaceae bacterium | reverse complement strand
CGCGGCTGGGCTGGATTCTCAGTAAACGACCGTTAGCAGAACGGAATCCTTTCCGGCGGATCGCGAATCTATTCGCGTGCGGCTTCTACACCCCTCGAATATGATCGAATAGAGGGGCAACGCGGTACGAACGGTACGCCGCGAAGTATGGCTTCGAGGTCAAAATGTTGCCACTCCTTAACGGTCTGAGTTCAAGTCGTTCGACTTCCGCAGAATAACGCACGCACGTTTCAGAAACTGAACAAACCGCCGAGTACATATCCGCATCACATTCGTTTGCACATTGCGGCCGTAGTTCAAACACCACCACTCGCGGCATTCGCCACACCGAGTCCATCCACGAGTCACCCTTCATTCGACAGGTACCCCATGTCTGTGTCTCGCCCATTCAACAACTCGAAGCGTCCGACTCGAAAACTCCGTTCGAGTCGCCAACTGCAATTCGAATCGCTGAGCCAACGGATCGCGTTAACGGTAACGCCTTGTATTCCGCTTGACCTCGACGACTATTCAATCGAACAACAAGGCAACGTGCTTTTTGTCGTCGGCTCCAAGTGTGACGACACCTTCCGCGTCGAATTGGGAACCGAAGAACACACGGTCGGCATCCGAGGCGACATCCGAACGTTCGATGCCGACGTGGTCGACGAGATCGTTCTTTCGGGCATGGATGGGAACGACGAAATCAATGTTCGAGGAACCTCGTTGGACGAAACCGTAGAGGTCAACGGCGACGAACTTGTACTGACTAGTGCTCAGCATCAGTTGCGTGTTCGAGATTCAGAAGTCGTTCGCGTAGTCGCCGGCGAAGGTGAAGACAACGTTCGAATCTCTGACTCGGACGGCGACGACAACGTCTACCTGCATCCAACGTTCGCGGCGTTTGTGAATCCTGACGGCGATGTCTTCCATTTCTCGGGGTTCGATCGAGTTGAGGCGTTTGCCGAGAATGGCGGACGCGACACCGTGAGCTTCTATGATTCAAGCGATGATGATGAATTCACCGCGAAAACGAACTTCGCCTACATGATCTCGGATGACTTTTGGAATTACGCCAAAGGCTTCGAACGCATCGAGGCGATCAGCCGGTTCGGCGGCAATGACAGTGCTCGGCTGCATGATTCCCCGGGCGATGACATCTTGGTCGCACGCCCAGATGAGGTTGTCCTCGAAACCGGCCGTACCGTCATGGTGACACGTGGCTACTTTACAACGCGGACTATTGCAGAGGCCGGCGGGAACGATGTGGCAACGCTACACGGGCAAGACTTTGTGGAAGATCGGTTCGTATGGCAAGACAACTCGTCGTACATGTACACAACGGGCGTAGCTGAAGCGGACGCCCCGAGTGATGTAGCTCCAATCACGGCGTCGAACTTGGCTATCGGTTTTGACCATATCGAAGCAATGGCTGGCGGCTCCAACGATCGAGCCGAGTTGCGAGGCAGCGCCGGCGACGATCGAGTCATCGCGTTGCCGGAAGTCGTCCAGATCACGACGCCGAATGCGACCGCCGAGGCTTGGGGCTTCCGAGTTGTCCGGTCGCACGGCCGCGGCGGCGATGACCGAGCCCAACTGCAGGACTCGGACGCTAACGACACGTATATCAGCAATAGCCGATTTGCTTACTTGGAAGGTCCGGGCTATCTAAATTACGTCGCAGGGTTCTCCATCGACGTTTTTGCGACCGGAGAAGGCGATGACTACGCTCACGCTCAGGACTACTCAGGTCCTGGGCAGGACTATCTGATCTTCGACGGTGACCAATTCTTGATCTGGGGCCCAGAACGCGAGGAACGAATTTACGACTTCACGCGAGCCCGTGGCGACGGTGCCGGCCCCGCTGGATTCCAGCTTCTCTCGCAGATAAATCACGCGTTCACGATCGGCGGTTCGCATGACCAGACGGACATCCCCGATGATTTCGTGGCAAATGCGATCGTCGAGCGAAGCGAAGAGGCGTTCACTCTCTACGAGATTGTAGATGGAGAGATCGTCGAGTCGGTGTGATACACCGGTCCAAATCCCCCCCGGCAAACGGACTTTTGAATTATGAGGCTTGTGCTGGCACGTACAGACGTATAATTTTCGCTTAATTGGTTTCAACTTTGAGACTCCTCGATTGAGCGGGAACAGCATGTCTAACGGACTAGCCTCGGATGATTTTTCTCCACGAAGTCGGCGAACACGAAAGAACGGACGTCGCCGCTCTTTGCGATTCGAACAGCTCCGTGCACGGTTGCTGCTTACCGTAACCACCGTCGACAACGTTGTGACGGTCGATGGTTCTGTCGAAGCGAATGACATCAGCCTTGTGATGGGTGCTGACCTGCACACGCTGACGGTCGACGGTGAAGCTCATGAGATCGACCCATCGGTCGTCGATCGGATTCTGATTTTTGCAAACGGTGGCGACGACACCGTCACGATTCAAGGCACCGACGCTGACGAACGCGTGGAAGCTTGGGAGCGTTCGACGGAGCTTCTGTCTGACAGCTACATCGTTCGCATCGAGAGTGGCGAGAACATTAACATCGATACGGCTGGCGGCAATGACCGAGTCGAGTTCGTCGATTCAGCAGGAGACGACACGGTCGATCTCGCCTACAACCAAGGTGTCTTCAGTCGCAGCAACGGTCAGGTCGTTACGGTTTCCGGTGCCGAGTTCACTGAGGCCTTCGCCAGTCAAGGCGGCAACGACACCGTCAACTTCACCGACTCTCCCGGCGACGATCGCTTTACGTCGAAGTATCTGCGAAGTTTCCTGAGCGGTGATGGCTTCCTTAATTACGCCCGTGGGTTCGAGGCCGTCAATGGTCGTAGTTCGGTCGGTGGCAATGACGAAGCTCGGATGTTCGATTCACCAGTTGACGATCATCTGGAAGTTGTCGGCACGATGGTCACTTATCAGGTTGAGTTCGCCACTCACACTGCCAGTGGTTTCACAACGACCAGATCTTATTCAACACAAGGTAACGATACCGCGAACGTTCTAGGTAACCATTTCGTCACGGATGTGTTCGTCTGGGAGCCAGCATCGGCCTACATGTATACGACGGGCGTCTATGATTCGACTGCACCGCCACTATTCCAAGGTGAGCAGACTGACACCAACGTGAATGTGATGGTCGGCTTCGGGGACATCGAAGCCAGCGGCAGTGACCCAAGCGACCGAGCCGACTTGCGAGGTAGCAGCGAAGCGGATGTCTTCGTCGGTCTTCCCGGCAAGAGCATGTTGACCACTCCAACCGCACAAATAGAAGCAAGTAACTTTCGCATCACGCGCGCCTTTGGCAATGGCGGCAACGACACAGCCCACCTCGAAGACTCCGAGGGCAACGACCGTTACGTTGGGCGTGAGTCCTATCGATATTTGGAAACCGAATCGTCGCTGAACTACGTAAACGGATTCGACACCGACGCGGTTTCTCGAAGCGGCATCGACTCGTTCGAAGTCGAAGGTTACTCAGGCCCTGCCGAAGACTATTTGATTCAGCAGACCAATCGCTTGATGGTCTACGGTCCAGACCGGACTGAACGGTTGATCGGTTTCGAGTCAGGCTTGGCCACAGGCGACAACGCCGGGGTGCTCACGTTTGCTCCTTACTTCGCGGAACTAACATTGGGCGGTGTTCACAGTGGTGCCGACCCTCCGGACACCGACACTCAATCCGCGATGGAAG
>CAYQMZ010000820.1:0-3686 GCA_964418725.1 uncultured Pirellulaceae bacterium | reverse complement strand
CGATGAACGTAGATGCTCTGCGGCTCAGCTCTTTCTACTACAAGACGGCCGATGGAAAGTTGCAAGCGGGACCGATATGGGACTTCGACCGCTCGTTGGATTCCACCGACAGTCGAGACGACAACCCACGCAGTTGGTTTGGGACAGGGGATTCGACGCGTTACTTCAACGATTCCAGTCGAGTTCGAACGTGGTGGCCCGACATGTTCCAGGACCCGGATTTTGTACAGCAGTACATCGACCGCTGGTTCGAACTTCGGCAGACGATGTTCAGCAACGAACATCTGTTTAGTACGATCGACAAGCATGCGGGCGAAATCGGCGAAGCCGCGCAACGTGACTACGCGCGTTGGTTGAGCCCTCGGTTCGGCGGCACGTTTGAAGGTGAGATCGACCACTTGAAGGACTGGTTGCAGCAACGCGTTGAGTGGATCGATAGTCGCTGGATGGAGGCTCCCACCAGCGATGTGGAAGGCAAGCAGTTGCCAGCTGGAAGTACCGTTACGATTGCTGACGGACCGGGTGTGGTCTACTACACGTTAGATGGATCGGATCCACGCGGCGACAGCGGCGTCATTCGCTCCAGTGCATTGACGGCCAACGGTCCCATCGAAATTGGAGCTGGGGATCGGCTGGTTGCTAGACGCTATGTTTCTGGCCACGGCTTTGATAATGGATACATCGAAACGGGCGACGATTGGTCGGCACCCTTCAGGGTGGAAGCCTTCGGCGAAGCTGCAAGTGCCGAGAACTTGGCGATCACCGAAATACACTTCAATCCCGCAGAAGCGAACGTTTTCGCAGGCGAAATCAGTGCAGACAAAGATGAATTCGAATTCCTAGAGTTCACGAACGTAGGTGACCTGCCCGTCGAACTTGACGGCGTCAGCCTAACGGAGGTAGTCGTCGATGGTGACGAGCAGGGCGTTCGATTCACGTTTGACGCGCAGACGTTGCAGCCGGGTGAGTCCTTGGTGGTTGTGGAAAACGTTGAAGCATTTCAGTCACGCTATGGAAATGGTGTCCGAATCGCCGTCGGGCAGGATGAACCCGGTGATCCCGTCGGTCAATACGGTGGCAAACTGTCAAACGGCGGCGAACGCATCACGCTGGTGGACGCTGACGGGGCGTTGATTCGACAGATCGACTACGACGACTGGTACGATTCCACTGACGGCGGCGGTTCGTCCTTGATCGTCGTCGATGCCTTTCAGGTTGAGCCCGCATTGTTGGCGGTGCCGGAGGCTTGGCAACCTAGCGAGCAACCCAATGGAGCACCTGGTCGTGCTGGCATCGGCGCTCCAGGAGACTTCGATGATTCGGGAGTCGTAGACAGTAAAGACGTGGACGCCTACTACGCGGCGACGCTGGGCCCGAATCCTCCCGGCAGGTTTGATTTGACCGATGATGGTGCGGTCGACAACGATGACCTCAACTTTTTAGTCGAAGACCTGCTGAACACACGAGCTGGCGATACGAACTTCGACGGCCGAGTTGACTTCGTGGACTTCCTCGTATTTTCGGCGAACTTTGGCAAAGAAGAACGGAGCTTCGCCAGTGGTGACTTCGATGCTGATGGCAGTGTTGGGTTTACTGACTTTCTCGCACTGTCGCAGAACTTCGGCTTCATCCGCGAGGCGTAGTTTGTGCCTGACTCATACTTAAATAATCACATTCCAGGTGGGGTTTGTGGTGATTGCAAATTCATGTTTGCAACTTCGCTGTCTGCGCGCCAGTTCGAATTCATGCGATAGGAATTTGTCCTCTTTGTGTGTTTGCTCCACCACTGCAAACCGATGCTGAGCTGACTTCGTTTCGACTTGGTTTTTCCGCAATTCGTCGTGGTTTCGTGTTGAAGTGGCCGCCGCCGCAACGCCACGCAACGCCACGCAACGCCACGATTTCCGATTCATCGGTTTAGGCATGTGCAAGGTCATTGCGCAGTTTTGCCGAAGAAAAACACTGTACTGATTTTGCAGTGAGCTTCTTTGCAGCGAGGTTGCCATGTTCTCAAGCATCCCACGAAGTATCAAAAGAAAACAGAGTTCATCGAGTCGATTGCTGGGCTTTGAAACACTGGACCACAGGGTGTTGCTGACCGTCACGACGGTGGGTGACACGGTTCGTTTGGAAGCGGCGAACGTCCCGAATGATATTCGGCTGACGATGGGCGTCGATGAGCATCTGTTGACGGTGGACAACGTCGAGCATCGACTGGACGCGGCGGAAATTCGTCGCATCTTGATCTTCGCCAACGGCGGCAAGGACTCCATCTTGGTGGAAGGTTCCGCAGCAGACGAACGTATTGAGGCCTATGAGCGGTCGATCGAATTGCTGTCGAGCAATTACATCGTGCGAATGGAAAGCATCGAAGACGTACGCATCAACACCGGCGAAGGCCACGACCGCGTTGAGTTTGTTGACTCGGCGGGAGACGATGAAATCGATTTGAACTATCGTCGCGCAACGTTCAATCGTAGCAATGGCCAGAAGCTGCTGGTTACCAGTCACGAACGCGTTGAAGCGCTCTCGGACTTGGGCGGCAACGACGTCGTTCACTTTCGAGACTCGCCCGGAAACGATCGATTCACTGCAAAGCATATGCGCAGCTACATGTCTGGCGACGGCCTGTTGAACTACGCTCGGGGCTTTGAAATCGTCAACAGCGAAAGTCTGGCCGGAGAGGATGAAGCCCGACTGTACGATTCCCCAGACGACGACATGTTGGAACTGAACGGAAACAGCGCGATGTTCAAGATCGACATGGCAACGCACAACGTGAATGGTTTCAACACGATGCGAGCCTATTCATCGGAAGGCAACGACAAGGCGACCATCGTCGGAAACGAATTCGTGACGGACGTGTTTGTTTGGGAGCCGACTTCCTCATACATGTACTCGACCGGTGAGTATGATGAATCAACAGCACCCTCGTCGTTGCGAGGTGAGCAAGCTGATGTCAATGTAAACGTAATGGTTGGCTTCCCGATGATCGAGGCAATCGCCACTGATCCAAGTGACCGAGCCGAATTGCGAGGCAGTAGCGACGCGGACGAATTCGTGGGCGTCCCAGGGATGGTCGAGCTTCGTTCACCATCGTCCGGTGTGCAGGCCCGCGACTTTCGGATCACGCGAGCCTTTGGGCGTGGCGGGCTAGATTCAGCTCACCTAGAGGACTCGCCAGGGCACGATCGCTACGTCGGCCGCGAAAACTACAGCTATCTGGAGACAGAGAAGTACCTGATGTACGTTTCTGGTTTCGATACCGACGCAGTGGCGAGGCGCGGCGGTGTTGACCGATTCCATGTGGCTGGTTACTCCGGTCCTGAGCAGGACTATCTCGTTCAGCAACGCGACCGCCTCATGATTCACGGCCCGAATCGAACGCAACGTCTGACCGGGTTTGATTCCGGAACTGTCATGGGCGATAACGCCGGTGTCGTCGTCTTCGATCCGTTCCGTGCCGATCTGTTCTTAGAAGGCAGCCACAACGAAGACGATCAGCCATCGGACGCTGTTACGAAACGCCTGCAGGATCGCATCGACGCAGTGTTTGCCAAGTACGAATTGGTCAATGGCCAGCTTATGGAGTAGACGCGCGGACGCCACTTCCGCCGCGAATTGCATAGGAAGATTTGCTTTACGTGGGCATATTGTTGCCGAACTCAAGTGGCGTATGCGTAGGC
>CAYQMZ010000819.1:0-3691 GCA_964418725.1 uncultured Pirellulaceae bacterium | reverse complement strand
TCAGGGCAGGTGTAGATGACGTCATAGTTGGAGTGTTTTCCTGCGCAGCCTGCGAAGCAGCGAAAGTAGACGCCTTGGTCATCGGTCTTGGCTTCCGTTTCGACGGCGGAAATCTGCATCAATCGATCCTCGTGACAAACCAAAGATGAGTAGCGGAAGGGTTTAAGTTGGGCGACGAACAGGGCGTCCTTGGACAGCGGTGGGTTTGCCCCACAGCTGCACCAGTGAAAACATACCCCGAGTTTCGGATCAATTCCAAGCTTTAGCCGAGTCCAGCCGTGAAATGCTGGTTGCTAACGCTTGTTCTTGGGGGCTCGACCGCTCGGTTTCGCGACAGCCGCGGACTCCAGGTCGCTAAGCGGAGTTTCCGGCTCCGTACCTGATAGCACCATGATTTTGCCATCACCAATTCGTCCGGTGCGGGCCACCTTTTCGATCTTCCGCACGATCTCTTCGGCTCGGTGGTCGTCGACCCACATCGTTATTTCCACTTTCGGCAGAAAAGCCATCGAGAATTCACTATCGCCGTAGCGGTCCAGCGAGTTCTTTTGCCGTCCGTAGCCTTTCACCTCGCGTACATACAGCGATTCCAGCGGTGCAAGCCGCAGACTTTCCAGCACTTTTTCGGCCAGAAATGGTTTCACGATGGCGATAATTTGCTTCATAGTGCGTTGGCATTGAACTGTTTGGCGAAGCAGTCCGCGTTACATCACCTTGGCGATCGATTGGCACAAGTAATCGACGTTGTCTTCAGTGATCCCGGCGACGTTGATCCTTCCCGAGCCCACGATGTAAATCGAAAACTCGTTCTTCAGCCTTTCGACCTGATCTTTCGTCAGCCCGGAAAACGAGAACATGCCGCGTTGGCGTTGAATGAAAGAGAAGTCTTTTTCAATTCCGGCGGCAGCAAGTCGTTGGACCAACAGATCGCGATTTCCATTGATGCGATCCCGCATGTCGGCGAGCTCTTGGTGCCACTGTTGCGTGAGCTCAGCATCGTTCAGTACGGTCGCCACAATGGAGGCGCCGTGCGAGGGCGGATTCGAATAGTTCGTGCGAACGGTGCGTTTGATTTGACTCAGCACGCTGGCCGCGGTGTCGGCATCTTTGCTGAGTGCGACCAAGGCTCCAACGCGTTCGCGATACAGTCCAAAGTTCTTCGAGAAAGAACTGCACACCAACAGTTCATCGAGCGAATCGAGCAGAGTGCGAAGACCTGCTGCATCCTGCTCCAGCCCGTCCGCAAAGCCTTGGTAGGCAAAGTCGACTAGTGGCAGTACGCCTTGGCTGGCCAGCGCTTCACCAACCAATTTCCACTGGTCGAGCGATGGGTCGACGCCGGTGGGATTGTGGCAACAGCCATGCAGCAACACGACGTCGCCGGCCGGTACGGTTTTGAGATCCTCAAGCATTGCATCGAAGTTCAGTGAATTCGTATCAGCATCGAAGTAGCGATACGTTTGAACGTCGAGACCTGCTGCTTTGAAAACGTTCGGATGATTGGCCCACGTTGGGTTACTCAGCCAGATCTTTGCGCCAGGAAGCTGCGTACGAATGAAGTCGCCTGCAACTCGCAGGGCACCGGTGCCACCGGGACTTTGAATGGTTGCCGTCCGTGCTGGATCGACCAAGTCGCCGAACAGTAGCTTGGGAACGTGCTGGCCGTACTCGGCGTGTCCTGTGATGGCCAGATATGCCTTGCTCTGTTCCTGTTCCAACAAGCGTCGCTCTGCCTCTTTGACGCACTTCAAGACTGGCGTGATTCCGGTTGCGTCCTTGAAGACCCCAACGCCCAGATTGACTTTGTTGGGTGACGTATCGCTTTTGAAGGCTTCATTGAGACCTAGAATAGCGTCGGGCGGGGCTGCGGAAATCGATTCAAACATGGCAATTTAGGAAGCGCGTTTAGGGACAGCAAACGGACACAGGAACCTAGTATCGGTTCGTCCCCGAGACTCGTAAAGGCGGCGAATTGACCGTGATCCCGCAGTATTGTGCTTCGACCGTATCGAATGGCCTAGTTGAAGGATCGCAATAGCGAGCGGCCGACGAACAGATAGAAGGCCTCGCCGGCTCCTAGAGGACGCTGAGGGTTACCGATCCCGAGCCAACTGATTTCATCTTCGCTGACCATGGCCCAGCCCGCATCGCCGCCCCGCATTGCCGAAGCCACCAAAAAACGACGTTCCAGGAGGTTCCCGAGTAAAACCGGGTGAACCTCTTCATATTCTTCAGATTCCGTGAGGCTTCGCATCATTCGCTGAAGATGTAACTCGTTTTGCCCCGCCACCTGCTGGACATCGACGTGAAAAATATCGGGGTGCTCGACGTGCCAACCCGCGAACAGGGCGTAAATGTCGTCGTACGTGAGCATCGAAAGATCGGACTCGAACGTCATCACGACGGGGCCCGCGATCCCAATATTCGTAAATTCGCCGGAGGGAAATTGGTACACGAACTGCAACAAGAAGCAGCTTCTTGGTTCTTCATAGCCCGGCCAAGCTTGCTCTCGTTGATCCAGTAATTCGATGTGCTGCGGTGCGAGCCCAATCTGGGTTGGCTGAGCCAGGTGCATGACGAATTCGGCCTCAGCCTTTGCGACGACGTTGGAGAACTCCTCTTCGACGTCATCGAGCACGCCAAGTTCATCGGCGTAGGCAAGAACGCGTAGTCGCTCTGCAGGTTCCGCTGCCATTGCTGTCAACACTTTTTTGGCGTCTTCGACACCCAGCTTTGCGAGCGCCGCGGCGGCTTCCACTCGGAGTCGGCGGTGTTCTACTTGTAAGGCCTTGTTCAGACTCGCGACTGCCGATTCGTCGCCGATGCAGGCCATCGCGTCGCAGAGTGCGATGCAGATCGCGACACTTTCGGTGACTTGCTTTCCCAATCGCAATCGTTCCTCGTTGGACTCTGGTGGCGCGTCTTGTAGCTGCTGCAATCGTTCCGCAACGGTGGACAAGAGCGAATTCAACTTGGCGGTTTGCTCGCTCGCCGGATGGACGTCGAAGACTTCATTTCGATATGTGAAGTTGGCGTAGTCCATCACCAGAGCACACCAGATTGGATTGTCGATTGCGGCCAAGAGTTTAGGGAAAATTCCTCGGGCGACATCTTTTTCCAATCGCAGTAAGTCGCCGAAGACTTCTACCTGCAATCGAGAATCCATTTCAGTGGTTGAAGCCACAAGGTCCGCGAACATTTCCAACGACGTTTTGCTCTCGATCATGACGCAAAGTCGAAGCAAAATCGCTTGAATCGCAGGATGCGAATCCAATTGCTGATAGGTGTTTTGCAGCCCATTTAGCGTGGTTTCGGCCACGTTTGCTTGTCTAGCAGACTTGTTGCGCAGAAAGCCAACCAGCGTCGATGACGCGAGCAAGGCCGACTGTTTCCACTCGTCGATGGGCAACGAGAACAGAATGTCCAATGCTTCCTCGCAGACCTCAGAAGAAGCGTTTTGCATCCAATTCGTGAGCATGGATGCCGTGGCTTGGTGCGACTCCCCTTCAGATGGGAATGAACTGTCAGGAATTAGGTGTCGTAGACGCTCAACGAGGGAGGCGGACATGTACAGTCGGACGGAATGAGGAAGAGATATTGAAGAAACGGTTCGTCAAGAGAGTTTCCCTAAAGATGCAAAACTACTCTTGACGAAAGAGAGGCAAACTTGATTCAATGCGCGAAGTTAGGC
>CAYQMZ010000818.1:2473-3694 GCA_964418725.1 uncultured Pirellulaceae bacterium | reverse complement strand
CAGTATTGAGCGCCGTGGTGCGAACCTCACTTGGTGCGGTACAAGCCTCATCAGTTTAGAAATCTGGCTGTTGAAGTCAGGAGGCCAGCTACAGCTTAGGGGCTGCACGCTGGATGAGAAGGCGTCGCCATGCCAGCAGTACGACCGACGAAAACAGTCCCGTCGCAACGATGCGAACAACGGCACGGCGAGCACCTTCCAGCATCATCTCGGCTTGTGCTGTACTGAGAGCTTCCGTGTGTTGAAGAAGTTCAATCGTAGCGATGCACGTGTTTCGGCAGCTGATGGCCAAGTAGATGCCTGCGAGACACGGTAGACACACAATCATGAGCGCCAACAGTGGCATGCGCACTCTTGGATGCATCGCCGCCCAAATCATCCCAGCCGCGATCGTGCCCACCGCAAGCACGGCCGCTTGTTCAATACCTATGAGGTTCAGGATTTCGTTGGCGATGTAGAGCAAGCGATGGTTCCGTTTGGTGAATCAAACTCGACTGAGTTGGCGGCGGTTCTTGTTGACGGCTGATCTTGGTGGTTCGTTGCTTGGTGCGATCTGTCGAAGCGTTACTGCCGACTGCTGTCAACGCGAAGCTTGAGTCTGCAAGCGGCCGTGCCGTCGATGGAATTGTTGGGAGGTCGTTCGATAAGTCTGTAGATAGTGGTGATCGGCCACCGTTTCTTTGTGTAGAGGCATTTTCTGAACGGAGCACGGTTGTGACAATGGCTGTCGGCGCAAGAACCAAATGGAAGTTTACGACATCGGATGTCGCGGGCGTGACAATTTTGGTGGCCGTCATGTGTTTTGTGACGCAAGCGACCGTGAATGACTCCGATGTAGCGGATGCTCTGGCTCAAGCTGGCGCGAGGGTTTACCGAAACGGTAATGCGGACATCTACTCTGTGGCGCTGAACGACAAGCGGATCGACGGTGAAACTCTGGCCGATGTGTCGAAGCTGAGGCGTGTCGAGTCACTTAGTCTCAGTCATTCGGTACTCGGCAGCGGACAAGCGAAACACTTTCCGGAGATGCGTTCTCTGAGATCACTCTCCTTGTACGACACGAACGTTTCCAGTTTCGAATTGGGTTACGTCGGCGAGTGCAGGTCGCTCGAGGTGCTCTCGCTAGATGGGACTCCCATTGGTGACGAAGGGCTACGATCGCTTGCCGACCTAAAGAACCTACGCTACCTCTCGCTTGCAAGGACTTCCATTGGTGACGGC
>CAYQMZ010000818.1:408-2463 GCA_964418725.1 uncultured Pirellulaceae bacterium | reverse complement strand
GGACAGAGCTTACAGCACGCGCGATCCGTCGATTGCGCAACAAATTGCCTAACTGTCAGATCACTGCCGAGGCGAAGCCAACGCGGGCTCGATTTGCCCGGCGGGGCGGTCGCTGGCAACGATTCCGGCAGATTTCGGTTAGCGGTTAGAGGCAATGGGTGGGCGGAGCGTTTCGAATCTTGTTCCACTGAATCGACATCGCAAAGCGTGACGACTAAGCTGGTGCAATACCCGCCTTGATTCGCGAGCCAACTCGTGGCTTGCCCAGCACGGAATTGCCCAAGCCATGAATTCAAAGTTCTCGCTGCTTTGCCTCTGCCTGATTGCTGCCCCCGGTTTCGCTATCGATAAAGCGAGCAGCGAACCCACAGCGAGCAAGGAGCCGGCTGCCGAACAGGCCGAGCAGGCCGACCAAGTTGCAGACCAAGCACTGGCAGGGCACTCAAAGCATGGCGAGGTGTTCAACGAAGGGCCTCGGCAGCAAGCGTACTTGATGCCCGGAACGGGGAAGATCAAGTTCGAAGTCACCTCCGACGTCCCAACCGTTCAAAAATTCATCGAGCAAGGTATCGGGCAACTGCACGGATTTTGGTTTTTCGAAGCGGAGCGCTCATTCCGCCAAGCTGCCATGCTGGATCCCGATTGTGCCATCGCCTACTGGGGCATGGCTCGCGCAAACGAGAACAACAAGGATCGTGCGGTTGAGTTTATCGAACGGGCGTATGAGCTGATCGATAATGCCAGTCCTCGGGAAGAGATGTACATCCTGGCGCAACACCAGTTCTTAACTAGTGAGGAAAAACGCAAGGAGAGCGAGGCCGAGTACGTCACCGCCATTGAAGAGATCATTGAGGAGTACCCGGATGATCTCGAGGCCAAAGCATTGCTGGGCTATGCCCTGTACAAATACCGCAGTTCCGCGGATCGCACTCATGCGGAAGTCGACGTAATCTTGGACCAAGTGCTGGCCAAGGACAAAAATCATCCTGTTCACCACTACCGCATTCATCTCTGGGATCACAAGAGTCCGCAACGAGCACTGGATTCAGCGGCGAAGTGCGGGCCTTCCGCAGATACGATTGCCCACATGTGGCATATGTGCGGTCATATCTTTTCTCGAGTGAAACGCTTCGGGGACGCAGCATGGTTTCAGGAAGCATCCGCCCGAGTCGACCATCGTCACATGATGCACGACCGGGTTCTGCCTGATCAGATTCACAACTTCGCTCACAACAACGAATGGCTGATTCGCAATCTGATGCATGTTGGTCGCGTGCGGGAAGCGTTGGATTTAGCCAAGAACATGATCGAGCTTCCGCGACACCCAAAATACAACTCGCTGGATAAACGAAACAGCGCCACCTACGGTCGCGATCGATTGATGAACGTGCTCGAGCGGTTCGAAATGTGGGAAGAGGCTATCTCGGTGGCCGGCGGTCCCTACCTAGAACCGACCGACGATTCAGAAGAACAACTGAAACGCTTGCGTCTGTTGGGAAAGGCCTACGCCAAAACGAATCAGCTTGCCTTGGCACATGGCGTCACTGAGGAATTGGAGCAGCGATTAGAAGAGGTACGTTCCGAGGAGCCAACGAAAGACGAAGTCCGCGAAGAGCTGGAAGAAAAAGATCGTGAGGCTGCGGAGAGCGACGACAAGGAGGACGCTGACAGCCAAGGGAGTGACAGCAAGGACAACGATGAAGAGGGCGACGAAAAGGAGTCGGACGCAAAGTCCTTTGAGAAACGACTGAAGAAGGCGTTCAAGAAGAAGCAGGACGCTCACAAACGCAAGGTGGAACGCGTCGAACGCGACCTCGCATGTGTGAACGGCTATCTGGCTGCGGCACGTGAGGAGTATCAGGAAGCCGTCACGCTATTGGATAACGCTGACGAGGATGGCTTGTCGAAGGCGAAGATGCGATTGCGACTAGACGACAAGGACGAACTTGAAAAAGCGTTCAAGGACGCGAAACGCTATGCCAAAGATCGCAAGAAACAAGTGCAGCCGCTCGCAGGGTTGGTCGAGGTCGCATGGAAAACGGGGCACAATCAGGA
>CAYQMZ010000818.1:0-398 GCA_964418725.1 uncultured Pirellulaceae bacterium | reverse complement strand
GTTTATCAAACTGCGTGCCAATTCAAACTGGTTGGAATTGGATTCGAGTGTATTTCAACGGCTTGCTCCAATAGCCAAGGAACTTGGTTTTCCCGAGGACTGGCGGGTGCGATTCCCTGCAGCCGAAGATCTTGGCAAACAACCTGAACTTGATGATTTGGGGCCGTTCCGCTGGAGTCCGGCTCCGGCTCCCGATTGGATGCTGCCTGACTCGTCGGGCCAGCTGCATAGCTTGCGAGGTTATCGAGGTCGGCCCGTAATCATGGTCTTTTACCTCGGCTATGGTTGTCTGCATTGTGCTGAACAGTTGCAGGCGATTGCTCCGAAGGTGCAGGAGTTCGAGGCCGCGGGGATCTCATTGATCGCCGTTAGCTCTGACGATTTGGACGGTCTGGAGA
>CAYQMZ010000817.1:1934-3698 GCA_964418725.1 uncultured Pirellulaceae bacterium | reverse complement strand
ACGGCGAATTGCTCGAAGCATTTGTAGCAGCTAACTAGACTGCGATGAAACGGGGGTGTTCGATTCGGCGAGCGTTTCGTCGTCAGCACCTTGCATCATAGGGGTCTAATCAAGATGCGAAGTTTGACAGTTCTTTTTGCTGTGTTGATGTTTAGCAGTAGCGCGCTAGGTGTCGCCGTGATTGACTTTCCAATAGCACCAGCGACGAATCTGGGAGGCCTTTACGGATCAGGCCCTGACACAAACCCTGAACTCGTATCCATGATTCCATTCACGGATCCAGATACGGGAGTCTCTGGAACGTTCACTCTTCGAGTGGACGCAACAGTGATCACCACTGCGACAGGTTGGACTGCAAATAATTCCGATCCGAATGCCGGGTTAGGGGTGATCACAACGCACAGTTCTTTGACCGTAGAAAACGATTTCCCTGACACAATGCCAGTGACTCCTAACAGTCCCGAGAGTGCCAAGATCGAAGACTTGGATATCGGTGGTGTAGAAGGGCTAGAGCAGCTTAGGTTCCGCATCATTGATGTTGTGGCAAGCAGTGGTTCAATCGTCGCTACGGAAATCAATAGTACCGAGGCAACGGTTTTGACGAATCTGGACATCGTTGAGGGCGCAGCACTCGCTGGTCCGAATGACGATGGGATTCGACTTACGGCAACGGCCAAGTCCGGTTTGAACGGTGCTCGTATCACCGGGTTCTCGGTAAATATCACCACGGTCCCAGAGCCTAGTCAGTTCATGCTGTTCGGCCTTTTGGGCTTACTCTACAGTGGTCGAACTTGGTGGCGTAAACGAGTCGCTTGATTAGTATTCACTCCAACATTGAAATAGAAAAGCAAAAAGCACTGGCCGACCAGCCAGTGCTTTCTTTTTGCGCCTCAGCTGCCAAACCGTTCTACTCAGCTCTCGGCTTTTTGCTTCGCGCCCGTAGATTCAGGAACTCGACGAAGATTGAAAACGCCATCGCAAAGTAGACGTATCCTTTGTCGATGTGCGTGCCCACTCCATCGGCAATCAGCATCACGCCAATCAGAATCAAAAAGCTCAACGCCAGCATGCGTAGCGTGGGGTTATTCTCAACAAAGCGACTAACTGGTCCGGCAAAGACCATCATCACGCCGACGGCAATCACGACCGCGGCGATCATCACGTTAACTCGCTCGGCCATACCTACGGCGGTAATGACTGAGTCGAGAGAAAAGATGATGTCCATCACAGCGATTTGAAACAACGCTTTTTGAAACGTCATGTTTGACGTCAGTTGGTGCTCGTCTTCTTCGCCTTCGATCTGCTGGTGGATCTCGTGAACGCTATTCGCGATCAGAAAAAGGCCTCCTACGAACAGGATCAAATCCTTGACGGAAATTGCGTTGATGTCTGCCGCATGTTCCGCCCCTTCGAACCAGCTCTCTGGCACCCCAAAGTCAGTTAAGAGGAACAGTGGTTCATCTAGTTGAAGAATCCAGGTGATACTTAGCAGCAGTAGGATTCGCATGATCATCGCTGCGGCCAGCCCCAGACGACGCGCGCTGGGTTGCTGATCTTCCGGCAATCGACCGGTCACGATCGCAATGAAGACAATGTTGTCGATCCCCAGTACTATCTCCATGAGCGTTAGTGCGACTAACGCGAAGATCCAATTACTGTCTGGCGAAACGGCACTGGTTGCGGCAAGCAGTGTATCCAAGGTGCTCTCCTAATTCCTCAGGGCTGGGTGACCAAGTAGAGTACTGGAAAGTGAACGCGACTGCG
>CAYQMZ010000817.1:706-1901 GCA_964418725.1 uncultured Pirellulaceae bacterium | reverse complement strand
ATGACAATAGGCGTTACGAAGCAGTTGTCCAGCTATCCGAAGAAAAGCCCGTTTTCAGGAAACATCGATGAAACAGACACGTCGTGAAATGATTGTCCAGGCCGGTGCCATGGCCGCAACGGGATCTTTAGTGACGAGTCTTGCGCAAGCCGATGCCGCGGTACCACCCAAGGGCAAATTTGCTCCTTTGCGGTACTGCTTGAACACTAGCACGATTCGTGGCCAGAAACTCACGCTCGACAAGGAAATCGATCTAATCGCGGAAGCGGGATATCAGGGAATCGAGCCATGGATTCGGGAGATTCAGCAGTACAAGGATAGCGGTGGCAAGCTGTCTGATCTCAAAAAGCGGTTGGATGACCACGGGCTTCAAGTCGAAGGCGCCATTGGGTTCGCAACTTGGATTGTTGACGACGATGCCAAACGCAAGGAGGGGCTCGAGACACTCAAGAGAGATATGGACATGCTGCGTCAGATTGGTGGCGTACGCATCGCCGCTCCCCCTGTCGGAGCGACGAAAGAGCCCGTGAACCTCGATCGTGCCGCGGAACGTTATGCCGAAGCATTGAAGGTTGGAAGATCAGTGGGTGTACTTCCGCTGGTTGAGCTCTGGGGTTTCTCCAAATCGCTGCATCGACTTGGCGAATTGATGTATGTCGCGGTCGAATGTGGCGATCCAGATGCTGCGTTATTGTTGGATGTCTACCACATCTACAAAGGTGGATCAGACTTCAAAGGCCTAGGGTTGGTCGACGGAAGTGCAGTGAAAGTGCTGCACATGAATGACTATCCGGACATGGATAGGACGACGATTGCCGACAAGGACCGAGTCTACCCAGGCGATGGAGTGGGGCCGGTGAGTGATGTCCTCAACACATTGACGGCAACTGGTTTCGAAGGTGTGCTGTCGCTAGAGCTCTTCAATCCGACTTACTGGAAGCAAGACGCAGCGACTGTACTGAAAAAGGGCTTAGCTTCCATGAAAGAAGCTGTGGCCAAAGCAAGCCAGGCGAACGCATAGCTGGAGCCGCCCTCACTCCGATGTCTACGTTGCGGCTGGCGGCATGCCCCAAGCTTTCACGGCCAAGACGAACCAACCGACCATCAGCGAGAGGCCGCCAATCGGCACGATTGCTCCCAGCACTCGAATGCCAGTGAGACTCATAGCGTAAAGGCAGCCCGAAAAGACAAGGAT
>CAYQMZ010000817.1:309-696 GCA_964418725.1 uncultured Pirellulaceae bacterium | reverse complement strand
GATGCCGATCAGCCATAACCACCCAACGATCGCGACATTTCCTAGTCGGCCTCCGGCAATCGCCAGCACCATTAGTGCGGGCACGTGGTACATGTGGTAACGGACACCTGTCTCCAGCCAAGCCGATCTCTCTAGCAGTTCCGCCTCTGGCAGACCGCTGAGAATCTTTGGCAGCGAATGCGCCCCGAAAGCACCAATCACGATTCCCAATCCACCTAAAAGTGCTGCTACAAAAAGCAGGCTGCGATCATTCATTCGTAAACTCCATCACAGGTGTCGTTTGGTGCGCTTGAGCGTCTGTAAAGCCCCGCCAATCGTTGACGATCCTCCGCAGTTCGGCAACCGTGGACCGCATTCAGCCACGTCTGTTCTACGTCGCTTACGGGG
>CAYQMZ010000817.1:0-299 GCA_964418725.1 uncultured Pirellulaceae bacterium | reverse complement strand
CAGTTGAGCGTCGACAAAGCATTGCCCGCCAATCGTTGACGATCCTCCGCCACTCGGCAACCGTGGACCACATTCTGCAAACGTCCGGTCTGCGTCGCTTACGGGGGCGTCGCCAATTGACCGGGAAAATACCCAAAACGACACTCGCATGGCCCGCCTGGAAAGGCAAAAACAACGCTTGCCGTCTGTCAGCCTGACGACCTGTAGCACTTTTGCGGACGGATCTGATTGTCGAGCTAATTCTGGTTAAACCCAAGGCGCATTCGAGCCCAAAAAATCACGCAAAACAGGCCCTCAAC
>CAYQMZ010000816.1:0-3700 GCA_964418725.1 uncultured Pirellulaceae bacterium | reverse complement strand
TTTTCAGTTGCCGCAGAAACGAAATCCATCGCCGCGTCGAAGTAGATGTCCGTGCAGTAGCCAGTCATCTTCTCTTCTCGGCCATTCCGAAACAGCGTCGGATCCGTGTACTTCCCTTCGGCTCCAATCGGATCCGATGGCTGTCCAATTCCTCCGCCGCGATGAATCAGACTCTGCTGAAACCCCTGATCGATCGGTCGCATTGGATAGTTGTCGCCCAGATGCCACTTTCCATAGATGCCTGTCTGGTAACCCGCATCGCGAAGGTATTCCGCGACCGTCACCTCATCGGTATCCATCATGGCTCGACCAAGAAAAGTATCGATGCAACGCGTACGATAGTTGTATCGACCAGTCATTAGACTGGCCCGCGTCGGCGCACAGACGTTGCTGACATAGAAGTTACTCAGGTAACCACTCTGCGAATGCATCCAGTCCAGCGAAGGCGTCCTGATGAGCTTGTTGCCCATGAAGCCGTAGTCCCCCATACCTTGATCGTCACTCATCACGACTATCACATTGGGGCGATCATTGGCCGACAACGCCAAGTCACAACAAGCAAACGCGACAGCCCACACGATGAAAATCAGTTTCGACTTCCACATACTAAAAATCCGACGGTAGATAGAGAAACGGCAGGGACGCCAACTTCGACTGGCTGGCAACTTAGATCATAACGCGTGAACGGCGACTTAAAAGCAAACCTTTGATAGCCAGCGAATCCAATCCTTGTCAGCAATCGAATTTCGGAAGCCTAAACTTGCGACGCAATCCTCGCTTTCCGCTCCCATTCGCCCTCCATAAGTTCCGACATTCCACGTATCCTGTCCGTACACAAACACATCACCCGCACCAAGCTGACACGAACTCCGATGAAGCTTCACCGAACGAAATGCCTTTGTGCAAAGCTGCTTGTATTAGCGTTGGCTTTTTTCCAATTCGACACCACGACTGCGGCGAACACTACAGTCCATGAGGCCGACATCATTGTCTACGGCGGCACTTCGTCGGGTGTCATTGCAGCCGTACAGGCCAGAAAGATGGGCAAGTCCGTAATCATCGTCGGCCCAGACAAGCACTTGGGCGGTCTCACCAGCGGCGGACTTGGCTTTACAGATACGGGAAACAAGTCGGTAATCGGCGGACTGTCGCGAGACTTCTACCATCGTGTTTGGAAGCACTACCAAAGCCCCAACGCGTGGAAGTGGCAAAAGCAGTCAGACTACGGCAACAAGGGACAAGGCACGCCAGCGATTGATGGCAAGAATCGCACGATGTGGATTTTCGAGCCGCATGTTGCCGAGCAGATTTTCGAAGACTATGTACGTGAGTTTCAGATTCCGGTTTACCGCGACGAATGGCTGGATCGTGATTCAGGCGTCAAGAAGCACGAGAATCGCATCCAAAGTATCCGCACGCTGTCCGGCAAGACGTTCCACGGAAAAGTGTTCTTGGACGCAACCTATGAAGGCGATCTGCTCGCCACCGCCGGGATCGACTATCACGTTGGCCGAGAGTCAAACGACGTCTACGGCGAACGCTGGAACGGTGTGCAAACAGGCGTCCTGCATCATCGACATCACTTCGGCGTGCTCGAACGAAAAGTCAGTCCGTATAAGATTCCGGGCGACGCATCTTCAGGCTTACTACCTCGCGTCAGTGACGACCCTCCCGGCGAATTCGGTGTTGGCGACCACCGGGTCCAGGCTTACTGCTACCGCTATTGTGCGTCGAATCACCCGGACAATCGCGTACCGTTTCCGCGGCCCGAGGGATACGATCCCGCACAGTACGAACTGCTCCTGCGGATCTACGAAGCAGGCTGGCGAGAAACGTTTGGCAAGTTCGACCCAATTCCGAATCGCAAAACGGACACAAACAACCACGGGCCGTTTAGCACGGACAATATCGGCATGAACTACGACTATCCGGACGCCAGCTACGAACGGCGAGCGGAGATTCTCGAGGAGCATCGTCGCTACCAGCAAGGCTGGCTGTACTTTGTTTCCAACGACCCGCGCGTTCCGATCGAAGTCCGAAACAAGATGCAGAATTGGGGACTGGCAAAAGACGAATTTGCAGATAACGGCAATTGGCCACATCAGATCTATGTGCGGGAAGCGCGTCGCATGATCGGCAAATTTGTGATGACCGAAAACCAATTGACCAAGCGAAAGCCCACTCCAGATCCTGTGGGGATGGGCAGCTACTCGATCGATTCACACAACGTTCAGCGTTACGTGACGGCTGACGGTTACGTTCAAAACGAAGGCGACATTGGCATTCGAATCGCCCCCTATACGATCGCCTACGGCTGCCTTGTTCCGAAGAAGTCGCAATGCGAAAACCTGATGGTCAGCATTTGCGTAAGTAGCTCGCACATTGCCTTCGGAAGTATCCGCATGGAGCCCGTCTTCATGATTCTGGGGCAAAGTGCTGCGACGGCCGCCGTGATGTCGATCGACAAAGACATGGCAGTGCAAGACGTTCCCTACGAAGAGCTTCAGCGTCGTCTGCAAAATGATGGCCAAGTTCTCGATTACGTCCCAGCCAAAACGTCGTCCGTTGTGTCTCCGAAACGCCATATGGACCCTGCGGAACTACCGGGCATCGTGCTCGACGACATGGCAGCTGAGTTAACGGGAAACTGGAAACATAGCAGTGCCTCATCGAACTTCGTTGGCTTTGGCTACCGACATGACGGAGCAGCGAAGGATGGCAAAGCAAGCGCAGTCTACGAAACCAAGCTTCCCAAAGAAGGCAGGTATGAAGTCCGCGTCACCTGGCCACATCACCCAAACCGAGCGTCGAAAGTCGCCATCCAGGTAACAAGCTTGGACAAGCAGGAAACCATCGTTGTTAATCAACGCGTCCCGCCGGGAAAGAACGGTCAGTTTCGCTCGCTGGGAACTTACCAATTCTCTCCGAAAAAGCCGGCGTCGGTCGTCGTCTCCAACAGTGGAACCGATGGCTACGTCGTCATCGACGCCGTGCAGTTCCTGCCAGCAGACTGAAACGCTTCAGCCTGCTGGCATTCCGCCATGAGCGCTGCTTCACGCATCGGCTCGGTCGTATCCGAAGTTTTCAGACAGGTACAAGAAGTCAGCGAAGTCAAGCGTTCCACCGGTACCGAAATCTCCATCAGCCCATTTTGCGTCGTCGTCGCCGAAGTTTGCGGACAGCGTCAAAAAGTCGGTGAAATCAACGCGTCCATCCAGATTGGTATCACCACGACGCGTCTGCAAAACGGCTTCCACTAAGTAGTCGACATCCAGCGAGTCGACAAAGTCATCCCCATTCAAGTCGAACCGATCATCGCCGTTGGCTGCCTGGATCGCGTCCGCCAGTGCATCGATGTCTGCGTTATCCACAACGCCATCACCGGTCACGTCGCCGCGAATACCTGGTCGTTGCACCGCATCTAAGAACGCAAGTCCGCTCCAGATTCCATCGACAAGGGATCGAGCTTGCAATCTTTGGCTTTGTTCTATCGGAATCGAACTGCCGTCGTACGATACAGCGGCGGGATTGAGTGTTCCTCCCGCCAGTCTCGGATCGGAACCATCAAGCGTGTAGTAAATCGCTCCGACACTCAGATCGCTAACACCTCCCGACAACTGCAGGTCAAAACTCAGGTCACCGCCAGCACGTGCACGGGGCTGATGCACTTCCACGGCAAGCGTATTCTGACCGCTTCGCA
>CAYQMZ010000815.1:1706-3709 GCA_964418725.1 uncultured Pirellulaceae bacterium | reverse complement strand
ACACCTACCATTGCGGTTTACGGCGTGGCGGTTCCATAGTCAAGTCGGATACAGGGCAAGCGATCGGTGGGTGGTTTCGAAGGATCCTTCGTGGTGATCTCTTGAGGTGCAGGCGTCGCGACCATAAGCTGGATCCGCAAGCGATGGAGCGTACTCTCTTGGTACTCTTTAGTTATCCGAGTACTTCATGTCTTCGCGAAAAACGGATAACGTTTGCGAAGTCAAGTGTAAGCGCCCAACAGGACGGTTAGTTTGCTACGCGAGTTCGTCCGCTATTTTTCACGCTGGGTGAGTAGTCTTTTTCTCGCTCGGCGTTTGGCGCGGTGAGTTCTTTTGCGGAGGTCGCGTTGGCGACGTTCTTCTTGGCGGAATGTGCGGATGTTCTCGGGATGCTCCGTTGCCCAGTTCCAGGGCAGCATCGGTTCGTAGTTCGTTTCTCCAGCAAGCAACCGACGGAGAATGTCATTCACGTAAGCCCAAATATCCAAGTCGTTGCGATGTGCGGAACTCGTCAACGTCATGAAGCCCGCGTTGCGTTCCCCGCCCGCCACGCTGCCACAGAAGAGCCAGTTCTTCCTGCCCAGACCGACTTGCTTCATCAATTGCTCGCACTCATTGTTGTCCAACGGCAAGTTCGCATCATGCAAGTAACGAGTCAGTTCGGTCCAGTGGTTGCGAAGGTAGTTCAATGCCTTTCGTAAGTCACTTTTCGGTAACACGACTTGTTTCGTACGCTCGTCGATCGAGTCAAGTTCATCACGCATCGAGTCCCAGATTCCTTTCGCCTCCGACTGACGAACCGCCAACCGTTCTTCCGGCGAGAGCAGCTTGGCTCGCGTTTCGATGTCGAACAACTCTTGAAACCACTTCATCCAGCGACGACGGTCTGCGGGATAGTCGATCGCATCTTCGAACTTTCGCCGAGCGTGACTATTGCAAGCCGCGCGCACGATCGTACCTGAAGATTCGGCAGCGATCGCACCGAACCCATGCCAGCAGTCCCCAAGAATCGTGCCGCGATAGTTTTCGAAAAACGAGTTCGGACCATCACGATGACGACTCACCGTAAAGTCAAAGACGTTCAGCTTCACCTTGACGCCTCGATAGGCCCACATTTTCGCGCGGATACTTGGCTTGCCTTCCTTTAATGCTTCGTTGAAAACTTCGGCGATACGTTGTTGTTTGTGATCGTCCGGATCGATGGCCGAAAAATCCGGTGGCTCCTTCGGGTAGAGCAGCGTCACGCCCGTATCGTCACAAGCCACGCTCGAGTCCGTCAGCACCACGTCTTTGAAGTAGTTCAGCAGCGGCTCGAGGATGAAGTGACAACGCTTCAGGATATTCAGCATTGTGCTCCGCGATGGAGTCCAGCCTGTTCCCGCGAACATGTCTTGCTGACGGTAGACCGGTAAATGGTAGGCCGCTTTATTGACGAGAATTTCCGTGGCCACTGACGTGTCGTATTTGTCGCCCTCGACAATTCCCGTCGGACGCTCCGCCGAACTCACGCCGCACTGCGGCTGGCCCTTGCAAACGTACTTCTTGTATTTCCTGACTTCCACGAAGAGCTGCGGAGGCACGTAAACCTGCTTCTCCACCACATCCCACATCGACTCAGGAAGCAACTCTTTGTCGCCGTGCGTGGCACACTGCTTATCGTCGTCGGACGCATCCACGATAATTTCTTTGCGAGGCAAGTGGCTGGGTAAGCTCTCGTCACGCTTCTTGCGTGGCTTGCGACGTGGAGGTTGTGCGACGTCGGCTTCTTCCAATGCTTCTGCCAAACCTGCCGCCGCGTCCGCTGCCTGATCGGTATCGCCGAAGTCGATCCGCAATTGATCCGGATCATCGATGTAACGTTCGCTCTTGGCTGCAAAACGCTCTTGCCAAAGCTTGAGGTAGTCACGCTCCAGCTCAGATAGTTTTCCCTCAAGCTGTTTGATCGCGTCGTCTCGACGCTTCACTTCTCTCGACTGAGACGAAATCGTTTCGGACTGAGACGA
>CAYQMZ010000815.1:0-1606 GCA_964418725.1 uncultured Pirellulaceae bacterium | reverse complement strand
GACTGAGACGAAATCGTTTCGGACTGAGACGAGATTGTTTCGCTGGCTACACCGAGTTGTTCTTCTGTGGAGCTGAGTTGATCTTTGGTCGTCGCGACGAGTTGCATCAACTGTGTTTTCGATAGTTTTGCAAAGTCGTCCATGCTTGCTCGCTGCACAAGAAGTAGTTCTCACAACGTTACCAACTTGATCGTAAAGCGGAAGACCAAATCTTTGACTTCAACGAGCATGGTGTGGCTTTCGCTTGGTGGCTAAGCTCACTGGCCAAAACGTTTGCGTCGATTGCTCGACTGTTGCAAAGAGACTCCCGAAAGCAGCATCGACAATTCAGTAGCATCGAGTTGAAGCCGACAATTCTCTTCTATCGCAGACTGCTTCTGCCCAGACTCTGCCTTGGCTGCCTTGAGCGGTTCGAACGTTCCCGCTTCGAGCAATCGATAGTAGAGCCAGAAACCGCCGTCGGAGAAGTGCAACAACTTCATGCGATCTCGGCGTTTGTTGATAAATAGAAATAGACTGCCGTCGGTCGGATCTGCTTCGAACTCTTCGCGGATAATCGCAGACAATCCGGCAAATCCTTTTCTCATATCCGTCGCAGGAAGATACGCAAAGATCTTGAGCTGGCTGGAGAAATTCAGCATGACTTACTCTCCCGGCAGATTGGCCGGAACGGTGGCAACCATGGCGTCGACCACCTGCTTCACGACCAAAGCAGCAATCTTTTCATCACGCCCGAGTTCAATTCGGACGTCGTTGCCAAGCCAAATCGTCGTAGCTGGATTGCCAAACTGATTGGAAATCAACTCAACTTGCTGAAAGGGGTGTTGCTTTGCATTGCCCTTTGAGCCGATTCGTAGTTTCTTCTTCCAGTGATAAAACGAAGGCACCGATACACCTTCGGCATCACAAAAACCTACCACCGTCATCCCAGAACGCTCGAACCGATCAAAACGACTCGTCCACTCCTCCAACTTCAACAATCGCGAACCGCTCAACATCTCGACACCAAAATGAGGAAATCCTCACACTAGCATCGACGTCAATAACCGTTCTCTTGGGCGCTTACAACGAACGCGAGCCCTTCCTCAACATGCCTTTGGTCGTTGGTACATCTAACGCAGCGTCACGTTTTACGTTTCGACCGGTGTCGTCTCGCCGAGAGTCCTGGTTTGCGCATTCGCTCGCGGCATACAAGAGTCTAGTTTGCATGTTTTCTCGGGTTCTAATCTGGGATTTCCGAAAAACGGTGTCACACCGTTTCCCTGAATGAGGTTTAGGAGGGTGAGTATTCTCTGCGGTATGTTTCGTTTTGACCTGCCAGGCTTTCAATGACAAACACAACTAAGAAGCGTTCCATTCAGTTCGCAACATCAGCAGTTCTCCTAACTTGCGTGTTCGTCTGCTGCGGCACGGCGAATGCCGGCTTGACCCTCACGTTGGACACGGATGCGGAGACCTACATGTTCAGTGGTTCGGCCACGGTCGTAGCGGAAGAGGTTACGGTAGACCTTGGATTCGTAATGGCGACGAGCTACGTAGCGCAGTATTTCGGCACGGCTGGGGTCGACAGTGTTGGGCCTGGAACGACCTTTGGATCCTTCGCTGG
>CAYQMZ010000814.1:0-3728 GCA_964418725.1 uncultured Pirellulaceae bacterium | reverse complement strand
GCCTCGCTGGGCTGGACTCCCCATTCGCTGGCGTCTGGAAACCGATGGATCGGCTTCCCGCTAGGGCGATGGTAGCTTCCGGTCGTGAGCTTCAAGGCACTTTTACCTCCTTCTAGCTCAACGACATTTTGCACACTGGCTTTCCCGTATGTCTGTGCGCCAACGACCTCGGCTCGTTGATGATCCTGAAGTGCAGCGGCCACGATTTCGCTTGCGCTGGCACTGTGTTCGTTGACCATCACGACCATGGGGAAGTCCTCGAACGTGCCGGGCGCCTTGGCGGACCAGGATTGTGATTTCACATTTCGCCCATCGGTGGCCACAATCGTACCTGATGACAGGAAGAGATCGCTGACTTCGATGGCTGACTTGAGCAACCCGCCGGGATTGAAACGCAGGTCCAGAATGAGCCCGCGCATGTCACGCTCAGACAAAGTCGTTAGTGTTGACTTAAGGTCTGCCGCAGTCTCTCTGCCGAAGGCAATAATACGTATGTAACCGATCTTGGCGTTGGTGTCGTATAGGAACTCCCAACTGTCATCAGGCCTGCGCCGATCGCCCAGTACGGTCTCGACCTTGATGATCTGTCTGTTCAAGACGATCTCGTCTGTTGTTCCACGTAACGGATGAAAGACACGTAGCCGAACCTCGGTGCCAATCTTTCCCTTCATCAATTTGACGCCATCAGAAATCGAAAGGTCTGTCGTTGTTGCACCGTCGATTTCCACAATCAAATCACCAGCCACAATACCAGCGGCATACGCTGGTGTTCCCACAATAGGACTGATGACACGAAGCGGTCCGTCCAAATCATCCTTAGAAACTTTGATTCCGATTCCACCGAACTCGTTTTCGACTTCCATTTTGAAGTCATCCAAGTCCTCGGGAGCGATGTAATTGGAATACGGATCCAGTTTCTTGAGAGCTCCTTCGATCGCAGCTTCCAACAACTCGCGACGACTAACTTTCTCCACATAGTTTCGATCGATCTGATCAATCGTGTCGGCAAAGATCATAAGTAGCTCGTAGTAATCCTCGCGGTCACGCTTCGATTTTTGTGGAGTGTCTTTCTCTGTGGAATCATTGGTCGAGTCATTGGCGGGCTGGGCTGATTCGCTGTCTGCATTCTGCTCAGTTGTCGTTTGCGACGTTGATGCTTGATCCGCGGGAGGCGTTGCGACTTCCTGAGCTGATGAGGCATCGTGTATTGCGAACGTCGCAAAAAGCACCAACAAGCAGCTTGGGGCGAATGCGGCTCTGCCACTAAAACCCGTTAGTTTCGACCAGTAGTTCTTCATCGTAGACTCCGTCCAATTGTTCGACGGAGTATACGCTTGAGTGACTAGCTTCCCAAGCAGCTAATTTTGACGCATAGCGTTTAGGCGATAGCTGAATTGCTGCCTCAAGCAGGACACTCAACTAAGTATTCGCGGCGGAAGGACAGAAATTGGTGTTTTCCCTGACGAGCACACCGTGAGCGAATGAGGCGACAATGAGCAAGCAGCACCAGTGAATGAAAAGTCAGTCACAGACCTCTGTCCTTTGTAGTGGACGAGGCTACGAGTCCCTTCCGGCTGAGCTTTCAGCGAAACGGTTCGCTCGGTGAGTTTCAATTTGGCAGTCGGGAGCTACCGAGCGCAGCCTGAAGAAAGAAGAGGCCAAGTTGCCAACCGAGAATTCTCCTCTAAGCAACCTGGACGAAACAGGAAACTCAATGGAGGAAGATTGAAAGCCTCCGCAGAGCGAAAGGCGACACTCAAACGTTTCTAAGCGGCTCGTTTAAAGAAGTAGCGTTTGGACGAGAGGGCGAGCATGCCCACGAATCCTAAGAACAGAAAACTACTGGGTTCCGGTACTGACTGTGCCGCGGCAGTATTCGACAACGTGGCTCGAAGCCCAGCCTCCCAAAACGCGCTGGCATAGTACTGGTCGCCAATGTCGTTCAAGTGGACGCCATCAGTCAGATAGTTGAATTCTCCGCTTGATCCCGGTGTCAGATCCAAACCGCTGCCGATACTTACCGAACCCGACGGCCCCATTAGCGAGTAGTCGTTGATGTTGGGGTCATCAAACGGATTCACAAATCGTACGTCGTCGTTCGCTGCCTCGTTGGCCCAGTTCATCAGAGCCCTGTTGACTGCGTCAATCACTTCGTTCGAGGACGCATCTCGAGCACCACCATCATCCGTTCCGGGACCGACGACGAATTCTGTACCGTTCCAGTGAACGAGATCTTGGTTACCGCCGGATGACAGCGTCCTGTCGGATTCAAGCCAAAATCGACCTGCTTGCGAAGACGTATAGGCATCTCGCTGGTCGACTGGTGGAATCGCCGCAATCATCGTTTCAACGTCTAAAGAAAGAGCACGAAACTCTGATACGATCGTCTGTATCGAGTCGATCACATCAGTGGGCGTGAATCGATCTCCATTCCACCCGTTTGCGCTGGAATCTGCTCGCATGTTGAAGTCATTGGTTCCGAGCAGAATCAGGACCACATTGGTGTCGCCCGGGGCTGCTGCGGCGCTGACGAGACTCTTGGCGAGATCGAGTTGGTCGGTTTGAGTTGCTGGGTCTCTCGGCGTCACGTAGCGCAACGATGAAATGCCTTCGATCGCCTGGTGTCGATCTACCCAGTTCGAGTCGACTGTGTACGGCGCGGAAGCCGCAGGTGGCTGTGCTGCGAGATTGGATCGGCTACCTAGCCAGTTGACGGAAACGGTGTCGGTATCGTCGATTCCAAGTGCTTGGTAGTTGCGAATGCTTTGATCGAGATATGGGCGGTAACTTGGACGTGGAATCGCTGACGACTTATTGCCAACCGTTTGACTATCGCCGATCGCCAGGATGTTCAGATCCGCAGAGGCAGGGGACGTGCTGAAGGTGAGTAACACCAGCAGAACTAGATAGATTGCCTGATCGCGTTTCATGGTGCATTTCCATCGTTGTTGCGAGCTTTATCCCGTCTCCCCCAAGACAGTGCTAATCTTAGGCCTTCAAGGAAAATCCAACAAACAGATGGAAAGGCTAATCTGAATTCCCCAGATTGGCGTAAAAACGCCTGAACGAATACTAAAGAAAAACGCTCTCGCAAAGCGAGAGCGTTTCGGAATTTATTCATTGGTTGATGCGTGGCATCAAGCTATCAGACGGCATTAACCGTCATCGGCTGGCTCACTACCACCACGAGTTGCAAGACGGAAGTACGTCTTGGCGTCGATACCAGAGTTCAACTCTTTAACGTGACCATCGCAGTAGCCAGACATGACAACGTCACCAGAGTGAGCCGAAGATGGACCCCACTCACGAGTTTGACGGCCAAGATCCCAGAAAGGAAGCGAAGGATCGTCACGTGGAGCGTCAGCACGCTTACCGTAGTTCAGACCACTTGGAATGCCTTCTTTTGGAGCTGGGTATCCGTCAGGCTTGTTACGAGTGATGCGCGAGCACTGAACTAGGTCAGGAGGCGTCGCAACAGTCGAAGTACTGGCACCCGAGAACCATGCGGTCCAGACCTCACCACGGCTTTCCGTGATACAGATCGTCTTCGAAGTACCGTCTTTACAGTCACCAATCTTCAGACCCTTAGGCGAAGCTTGCTTCGTGACGATCATACCACCAGTCGTTGGATTCACGTCTTCGAAAGTCTGACGCGAGCCCTGAGCACAACCAGCAACAAGTGCGTGGTAGTTACTAACTTGTGGCTTCGAAAGTGGGCGGTAACGACC
>CAYQMZ010000813.1:0-3730 GCA_964418725.1 uncultured Pirellulaceae bacterium | reverse complement strand
AAGTGAGGAAGCCATCAATCGACGTACTTGTGGGTTAAGACAAGGTAAGTGCCGGACCTACGATTCAATCGAATTGATGACTCAGGACACTAGATCTCCAACTGGGTCGTCGTCCCCGTGCACTCAATACTGCGTGGACACTGGGCATGGCGTATGGCCGGCCCGCATTCCTTGCTTTCAAGCCCTTTCCCTGTGGGAATCTCAGAGGAAGGCTCTCTGCCACGACCGAGCTCGATTCGCACGTATTCAGCTCGTTTACGGCTCTCGCCGACAGTTAACCGGCTATTTCGCCCGCTTCGGCTGTTTTGCCGTATCGGAAAAATCGGATCAGACGCCAAATTCCAGCTGACGTAGACCCGCCACCTTGCTGGAACTTATGCGAGATGTACCTATCATATCACTGAGGCGTGTAGAGTTATCTGGCGCCTAACCCGCTGATTAAGCGAACGCCTCCTGGCGGATGGGGATGGGCTCCGCAGGTGGCGTTAATGACTTCTGCCCACAAACTTAGGAACCCAATCAATGGCTTCTGTTGAAACGGAAAGACTGCCTTACAAGGTAGCCGACATTTCTCTCGCTGAATTTGGTCGCAAGGAAATCAACCTTGCTGAAAATGAAATGCCAGGCCTGATGGCTCTGCGCGAAAAATACGGCAAGACCAAGCCGCTGGCTGGCGCTCGCATCGCGGGCTGCTTGCACATGACGATCCAAACGGCAGTACTCATCGAGACGCTTGTCGAGCTGGGTGCGGAAGTGACCTGGAGTAGCTGCAATATCTTCAGCACGCAGGACCACGCGGCGGCAGCAATCGCCGCTGCTGGAATTCCCGTCTACGCTTGGAAGGGAATGAGCGAAGAGGAGTTCGAATGGTGCATTGAGCAGACGCTCACGTTCCCATCGGGCGAACCCATCAACATGATCTTGGATGATGGTGGTGACCTGACGGACATGGTCCACAAGCGATTCCCTGAACTGCTTGAGAACATCAAGGGGATCAGCGAAGAAACCACCGCCGGCATTCACCGCCTTCAGCAGTTGGTGGAAACGGGCGAGTTGAAAGTTCCCGCCATCAACGTGAACGACTCGGCTACCAAGAGTAAGTTCGACAACCTTTATGGATGTCGTGAGTCTCTGGCTGACGGCGTCAAGCGAGCCACGGATATCATGCTTGCCGGTAAGGTTGCTGTCGTCTGTGGCTACGGCGATGTCGGCAAAGGTTGTGCTCACTCACTGCAACGTTATGGCTGCCGAGTGATCGTCACCGAAATCGACCCCATCAACGCATTGCAAGCGGCGATGGAAGGCTTTGAAGTCACGACGATGGAAGAAGCTGCCTCACAAGGTAACTTGTTCGTAACGACAACTGGCAACAAAGACATCATCCTTGGCCAGCACTTGTCGCAGATGCCAGAAGATGCAATCTGCTGCAACTTCGATACCGAAATCGACGTTGCTTGGTTGGAAGCGGAAGTTGCTGCCGGCCGTGCGACGAAGGACGAGATCAAGCCAGCCGAAATCGGTGCAGTTGAGCGATACACATTCAAGGACACGGGACGTTCCGTGATCATCCTTGCCAAGGGTCGCTTGGTGAACCTGGGATGTGCGACCGGCCATCCAAGTTTCGTCATGAGTACTTCCTTCACCAACCAAGTCTTGGCTCAAATGGAGCTGTGGCGAGACAGTGACAAGTACTCGGTCGACATTCACTTGATGCCAAAGATTCTCGACGAGGAAGTAGCTCGACTGCACCTCGACAAGCTGGGCGTGAAGCTGACCGTGCTAACCAAAGAGCAGGCCGAGTACATGCACGTGCCGATCGAAGGACCTTACAAGCCGAATCACTATCGCTATTAAGATTCGGGTTTGATCGCTGCAGAGTGCTGCCGCTCTGCAAGCATCATTGATAGAATGCGAAGGCTCCGTGATTTCACGGAGCCTTTTTTATTTCGACTTTCGCCCCTCGAACTGCCATGCCCCAGATCAAAGCATTTCGCGCCCTGCGTCCCCCCGTTGAACTGGCTGAGACCGTCGCCTCGGTGCCCTACGACGTTGTCAATCGAGCAGAAGCAGCCGCACTGGCAGAAGGCAACAAGAACAGCTTCCTGCACGTCGTTCGACCGGACATTGACCTACCGCCGGACACCAATCCTTACGCCGACGAAGTCTATGCGACGGCGGCCGCCAACTTGCGAAGACTGATTGACGACGGAGCTCTGGTTAAAGACGAAGCGGACTGCGTCTTCCTCTACCGCCAGATCATGGACGGCGTTTCGCAAGTCGGCCTGGTTTGCTGCAGCCACGTCGACGACTACGAAAACAACCGCATACTCAAACACTAAAAAACTCGTCCTGCAAAAGAAGACGACCGCACTCGCCATGTGCTAACGCTGAACGCGCATTCCGGTCCTGTGTTCTTGACGTACCGCGATGTGGAGGCAGCCAACAAGATCGTCGACGACGCGATCACCCAGTCACCGCTGTATGACTTCACGGCTCCCGATGGAGTCCAGCACACCGTGTGGCGATTGGAGTCACCCGACCAATTGGTCAGCGAAGTTGGCTCGACACCATTCTTCTACGTAGCCGACGGACACCATCGAGCAGCGAGTGCGTGGCGTGCTGCCCAGGACCGAAAATCGGCGAACGCGAACCATACGGGTGATGAAGAGTACAACTGGTTCTTGACCGTTCTCTTCCCAGCCAGTCAGCTGAACATCCTTGCCTATAATCGTGTCGTCAAGGATCTGAACGGCATGTCGGCATCGGACTTCTTGGCCGCTCTCTCCAAAGAATGTCAGGTCGAGGCGACAGACAATCCAACGCCCCAATCCGCTGGCTCCAGCTGCGTCTACGTGGACGGCCAGTGGCACAAACTGACGTTCCCATCCGAGAAGATCGACGAGGCGGACCCAATCAACTCGTTGGATGTGGCCCTGCTCGAAAACGAAGTTCTACGTCCGTTGCTAGGCATCGAAGACGTTCGCACCGATACCCGAATCGATTTCGTTGGCGGCATTCGCGGCACGGAAGAGCTCGAGCGACTTGTCAATTCCGGTGACTGGGCGGTTGCCTTTTCGATGTACCCAACTTCGATCGAGCAACTGATGGCAGTGTCGGATGCCGGTGAAGTGATGCCACCGAAGAGCACGTGGTTTGAACCCAAACTCCGAAGCGGACTATTTGTCCACGAACTGGATTAGACATGCCAGAGATCTTCGCATTCCGTGGACTGAGATACGACCTGGGCCACGTCGGATCGTTAGAGGGTGTGGTGGCGCCGCAGCTCGATTCGATCGACTCCGCGATGCAGAAGGAGCTCTATCAACGCCACCCTGCGAACGTGATCCGGTTGATTGCGAACCGGCCTGAGCCCGGTGACGAAGTGGGTGATGACCATGCTCGAGCCGCCCGCTACTTCCGCAATTGGCAGCGTGAAGGTGTCCTACAGCGAGACCCCGCGGCCGCCATCTACGTATACCATCAGGTCCCCAAAGGCGAGACCGAGCCTACGCAGCGTGGGTTGATTTGCCTGCTGGGACTCGAACAGGCAAGCGAGACAGTATGGCTGAAAGAGCCCGCCGATTCGTTGAATCGCAACGAAGAACGTCGATCACTTCTACAAGCGACTAAAGTCAATCTTTCGGTCATCACCGGCGTGTTCTCGACCCTGCAGCGTGATGCCTTAGATCACTTGGAATTCCAGGTCGTCAATGTCGCACCGATCGAAACA
>CAYQMZ010000812.1:1937-3730 GCA_964418725.1 uncultured Pirellulaceae bacterium | reverse complement strand
CGTACGAACTGAACTGGCTGGTTTTCTCTGGCTTCTCTGGCGTGTCCGCCAAGGCGGTTGTGGTCTTGCCGCGGAATCCATCGTCGGCGAATCCGAATTCACCTTGTTGCGCCGATGCAAGACTTCCTGCGATGGCAATGAAGAGCAGTGATGTGAAGAGCCGTCTCATGGAATTCCCTCTGCCTTGACGGAGTGTGAAAAGCAATTTGCGTGTGTTGTTATCGATTCGGTCGCTACGACCGGCGCCAGTGAGCTCAATCGTCGGAACACGAAACGCCGCCCGTTAAGCTGTGCGGGCGATATCGGAAATGCATGCAAAGGGTTCGGTTAGTGAAAGTTTGCGGGCGCGGTTTCTGAATTTCGTGGCGTCGCGTCATTCGCGTACGAATGAGCCGATGCGCACCATCCGTTAATCTTTGACGGCTGTACGGATCCGGTAATCTGCCGAATATCGATGTGCTGCACGGGCTTTTTGCCCGAATGCGTTTTTTCTTGGCCATCTGAGATCGTGAATTGGCTTTGCATATAGCACCGCTCGAAGGGCGGCGTATTCGATTCAAAGACAAATGCGAGGCTTGGCAATGGTTAGTCAGAAAGTTGATTCGGTTGAACAGAAAGCGGACGAATTAGAAGCTGCAAGGGTGGCTGCAGATCAAGCGATTCGGCAGGCAAAGACTGCGGCCGACAGCGCGATGGCGTCGCTAAGCACACTCGATCGACCGCGTTTGCTTTACTTGGGGGCTCTTTCCGCGTTCGTGGGAATGACGCTTCTGTTTGACATGGCGTCATTCTCAGTCGGTGTCGACTATGCGGTAAGCGAAACCGTGGCGCAAGCACAAAGAAGCTTGCAGGCGAGAATGAACGCCTGGTCATACTCTCTTTTTGCTTCTTCATTCGCCGGCAAGTTGGCGTGGTTTTCTGCGGTTGGGGGGATCGGCCTCGTCCTGTGGAGTGCTGCGACGAAATCGAGGTCGGGATGGATTCCGCTGGCTGAAATCGCGTGTGCAGGGATATGTGCGCTGGCGGTATCGCTGCTTTTGTTCGTTGGTTTCCCTGATTTGTCAACTTACGAAGACGCGAGATGTTCAGCGACGTTTCTTGGCTACTGGATGCCATTGCTGGCCACCGTAACTGCGACGGTCGCTTCTGTGCGACGACTCTACGGTTCCCATGCACTTGAGGCGTAAGGAGTTTCTGATGTTATCACCATCAAAGTCAATACTTCCAATTTCGCCTAGTGTTGGTCAATGCGTGTGTTATGATCGATCCGCACAAACGGGGGAGCGACAGATGCCGACACAACAGACTCGTTCAATCACTTCAACACTTACGGAAGAGTTGGAAGTGCATGAGCAGTGGACAGATGATTACCGCACGCCAGAGAACGAGGCATTCTTTGAGGTTGCTTTTGATCGAATTGCGAAACTGTTGGCTGCTTCGCCGGAATCGCGGATTCTTGATGCCGGTTGTGGAAATGGGCGGCATTCGGCGAGGCTTGCCAAACGCGGTTTTCAAGTAACCGCAGTCGACTTCTCTGACTCGATCCTGTCGGCGGCGGCGAGCCATTTGCATCGTGAAGGATGTGAGGAGCAGGTAACGCTTCAGCGGGAAGATCTGCTGAATCTGAGCTTTCCTTCCGAGAGTTTTGATCATGCGCTGTGTTGGGGCGTTTTGATGCACGTCTATGAGGCCGAACTAGCGATTCAAAACATTGCCAGGGTTGTGAAGCCAGGCGGTCGCTTCGTCATCAGTGAAGGCAACATGCACTCATGGCAGGCCAAGGGGTTTGAGTT
>CAYQMZ010000812.1:0-1927 GCA_964418725.1 uncultured Pirellulaceae bacterium | reverse complement strand
GCCGGAAACCTTGGGATGGAATACTGGACGGAAACGGCCGCCGGAAAGTTGCTGACTCGTGAGGCGGATATTTCGTCGCTCACCAAAGAGTTGGGCGAGAACGGGTTTGTGTTGGAAACACGGATTCCAGGTCAACTGACCGAGGCATATACGAGGATGCCTCAAGGAATGTTGCGGACGGCGACGCATTGGCTGAATCGAGCTTGGTTTAATTACGTGGGTTGGTCCGGACCCGCCTTTGGCAATATTCTTGTATTCCGAAAGCAGTGACAGTGCTGCAGCTTGCCGGTTGCTGACGTGCAGGCTTAACGTTTCTTGGGTTTGGGAATGCGGGATGCGGTTCCTCTGCGTCCTTTCTTCCGCCCACGGCGCTGGTTGCCACTGACCGTGCGAGCCTTCTTTTTTCCTTTCGGCTCTTCGTTGCTTTCTAATTCTGAAAGACGATCGCGGATCGCTGCGGCACGCTCGAACTCCATGTTCTCTGCGGCCGCCAACATTTCCGAACGTAATTCTTCGATGTACTCCGCATCTGGTTTGTCGGAATCACCACCAACTGCTTCGCTGACGGCTTGTCGGGCTTCGGCATCTGCTTGAATTCCACTTTTGATCGCTCGTTTGACAGTACGAGGAACGATCCCGTGCTTCTCGTTGAACGCCTGTTGGATGCTGCGTCGACGTTCTGTTTCATCGATCGCTCGTCGCATTGAGTCAGTGATTTTGTCGGCGTAGAGAATAACTTTGGCTTCGGCGTTTCGAGCGGATCGACCGATTGTTTGAATCAGCGAAGTTTCGCTTCGCAGGAAGCCTTCTTTGTCAGCGTCCAGGATGGCTACGAGCGACACCTCGGGAAGGTCCAGGCCTTCCCGCAGTAGGTTGACACCTACCAGGCAATCATATGCACCCTCGCGCAGATCTTTGAGCAGCTCGACGCGTTCGAATGCGTCTAGCTCGCTGTGAAGCCAGCGGCAACGAACATTTTGTTCGCAGAGGTAACCTGACAGGTCCTCTGCGAGTCGCTTCGTCAGCGCGGTGACTAGGACACGGTCGTCACGGTTGACGCGTTCGCGGATTTGACCAAGCAGATGCGTGACTTGCCCGCGTGCTGGTGAGACTTCGATGACAGGGTCCAAAAGCCCCGTGGGGCGAATTAGTTGTTCGACGATTTCGCCGCCGGTGGCATCTAATTCGTAGTCATTCGGCGTGGCCGAAACGTAGACGACTTGATTGACTTTCTCTTCCCATTCCTCGAATTTCAGGGGGCGATTGTCGAGCGCGCAGGGTAGCCGAAAGCCGTGGTCGACCAGTGTCGTCTTTCGGCTGCGGTCGCCGGCGTACATAGCTCGAATCTGGGGAACCGTGACGTGTGATTCGTCGATAAACAGCAGGTAGTCGTCTGGGAAGAAGCTATAGAGTGTGTCGGGGGTCGTACCTGGCTCGCGTCCGGATAGCGGCCGACTGTAATTCTCGATTCCAGGGCAGTAGCCAACCTCTTGGAGCATTTCGATGTCGTAGCGAGTTCTGGCATTCAGCCGTTGCGCCTCAAGCATCTTGCCTTCGCCCTTAAACTTCTCGAGTTGTTCAGCGAGTTCCCCTTTGATTTCCTCGACGGCGCGTGCGATTCGATCCTCAGGCATGACAAAGTGTTTTGCCGGATAGATAAACAGTTGGCGTTCGTGGCTGAGCACTTCTCCGCTAGTGGGATTGATTAACGAGAGCTGTTCAATCTCGTCGCCCCAAAGTTCGATCCGATAGGCGAACTCTTCATAAGCTGGCCAAACCTCGACGCAGTCGCCTCGAACGCGAAACTTGCTGCGTTCAAACCCAACGTCGTTTCGCTCGTACTGGATGTCGATTAGCTTTCGGAGCGTGTCGTCGCGATCGATGGTCTCTCCTTGCCGCAGGGCAACCATCATTTGTTTATAGTCGT
>CAYQMZ010000811.1:339-3735 GCA_964418725.1 uncultured Pirellulaceae bacterium | reverse complement strand
GAAACCGACAGATTATAGCCAACTGCGGTCCAGGTAACTGCGACCGCAACGCGCTCCAAATCCAGATGCGCGCGATAACGCAGTGGCACGTTCCTCCTCATCGATGGGCTACCGTGACGAAACAAGACAATCCACAATCGTCGGACGATCGCCGTGACTTCCTGCGGCGTGCAAGTGCTGCTCTAACGATTTTGCCCATCGCTGCGACGGTGGGAGAGAGTGCCGAAGTCGCAGATCCAATTAGCGACAAGTTTCAACCCAAGGAATATTGGGAAGAGCGAATCAAAGCTCCCGATGATGGGAAACGTTACGGCTGGTTTGTGGACACGCGACGCTGCTTTGGATGTCATGGCTGTGAGGTCTCTTGCAAGTCGGAGAATGACGTCCCACTTGGCAACTTCATTCGGCAGACCATTTACCAAGATGTCGGCGAGTATCCCAAGGTAGCTCGGATGTTCATGCCGATGTCGTGTCAGCACTGCGAGGATGCTCCCTGCATCAAGGCTTGCCCGTGCGGGGCTCTGCATAAAGAAGAGGGTGGCACCGTCGCGATCGACTACAACGTCTGCTGCGGCCATGGGACTTGCGTCGAAGTTTGCCCGTACGGGGCGATCTATATGGACCCCGTCGCGAAGCAAGCCGTAAAGTGTCACAACTGCTACCACCGAACAGAAAACGGATTGGAGCCAGCCTGCGTCCCAACATGCCCGTCGGAGGCACTGTACTTTGGGGACTTAAATGACCCCGATTCCAAAATCAATGCTGCGATGGAAGAGGTCAAGTCTGCTGGAGAGGAGTTGACTCAGCTACGCACGGAGAAGGAAACAAAACCTCGGATGTGGTTCGCCGGCCCTGCACCGCCAGAGGTCGAGCCAGTTATCCCCGGCGAAGGCGAATCCTACGAACCAGCCGCATACGACATCTACAACTGGAAGCAACAAAACGATGAGTGACCCAAAGGCGACACGCAGGCGATTCCTGCAGTTCGGTGCCGCCCTGACGGCTGCATCGGTCGGCAAGGAAGCTAACGCGGCGGACGAGTCAACGAAGCAAGTATTGCCGCAGGGCATCGATCTCGAAAAATGGAATCGTATCAAAGGTGTTCCGTACAAGTCGGGGAAATTCGGCGCGATGCCGGGTGTCTGTGAACTGCCCGGTCCTCAGGCGAAACGCAATTGGCCGGATCGCAACAAGTACAAGAATGTCACCAAGGTCCCGGGGATGTGCCAGCTGTGCAGCACTGTCTGCGGGATTGTTGGCTACGTTAAGAATGATCGGCTGATCAAGGTCGAGGGAAACCCAAACGATCCTAACAGTCGTGGTCATTTGTGTGCACGTGGCCAAGCGGCACTGAACCATCTCTACCATCCCGAACGATTGTTGTATCCGCTGAAGCGAATCGGCAAACGTGGTGAAGGCAAGTGGAAGCGGATCAGTTGGGATGAAGCTCTGGACGAAATCGCAGAGAAACTTCGGGCCGTTCGGGACAGTGGGCACCCAGAGGAATTCGCATTCCATCAAGGGAGACAACGCAGCAAGGATGCCCTCAAGCGATTCCTGGATGCTTATGGGACCAAAACTCAGCTTAGTCACCGATCATTGTGCTCAGGGAACCGCCGCGCGGCGAATCTCACGTATCTCTGGGAGAGCGACTGGGATCTAAACGATGTCGAAAACTCGAAGTACATCCTGAACTTTGGATCGAACGCTTTCGAAGCACACCAAGGTCATGTGCCGTTTGCCAATCGAATCCAAAACGGACGATTCCGCAACGGAGCGAAATTGGTCACGTTCGATGTGCGACTTTCCAACACAGCGGGTGGCAGTGACGAATGGTTCGCTCCATACCCTGGTACCGACGGTGCTGTCGCCCTTGCCATGGGGCATGTAATTCTGAAAGAAGGTTTGCACGACGCTGAGTTTTTGAATCGATGGACGAACGTGTCCGTTAAAGAGCTGAAAGAGCACTACGCCCAGTACACGCCCGAATGGGCTGCGAAAATCAGCGGAGTGCCAGCGGATGATATCAGCCGGATTGCAACCGAGTTCGCCAAAGCGGCACCGGCCGCGACAACGATGTGCAATCGTGGCAGTTCGGCCCATCTGAACGGATTCTATAACGACCGAGCAATCAATATGCTCATTGCGTTGGTGGGCAGTGTTGGCAAGAAAGGCGGATGGTGTTGGTCGCCGTGGGGCGGTCTTGATCCAATCGTAAAAACGCCACCGATGCCGCCCGGTGCAAAGACGCAGAGCATCTTGGAAGATCCGCCGGAGTATCCGTTGGCCAACGTTTGGCGACGGATGCGAGTCGGTGAGATCATCTACCTGTACTTGCTGCAAGGTCGTGCCAAGCTGCAAGCCTACATGACGTACAACTTGGACTCGCCCCTGACATGGCCGGAAGAGAGTCTCACGCAGCAAGTGCTTTGCGATGAAAGTCTGCTGGAGTTTCATGTTTGCATCAACGCTTTCTACAACGAAACGGCACACTATGCCGACATCGTTTTGCCATGGACGACGTATCTGGAACGATGGGATCTGGATGCGCGAGCCTCGTACAACCTGAAGCCCTACGTCGGGATTCGCACACCAATGGTCAAGCCTTTGGGCGAATCACGTGATGTCCGCGAGTTCTTCCCTCAACTCGCGCGTCGCATCGGTGGCGGAATGGAAAAGTGGTATCCGGAAGACGATATCCGCGAGTACATGGAGAAGTGGGCTGAGAATGTTCCGGAAAATCCAGAGACTGGTAAGCGTGGGCTAGAGCGTTTGCTGGAAGACGGGGCGTGGGAAGCAGAGCGCGAGCCGTTTTACGAGCCCTACAACCAGCCGTTGACCGCCAGCGAAATGGAAGGTGCGGAAACTACCGAGGATGGCGTTATCACGAAAGACGGTGTCGGCATTGGCGTCATGATCGACGGTAAACCGGTTCGTGGCTTCAAGACGCCCAGTAGAAAGTTCGAAGTCCGCTCTGCTTTCGTGCAGATGGTCGGTCGAAACCAGGATTGCTCGGAGTTGATCGCTCGGAGTGGAATGCTGAAGACCAAGAATCGCCCGGAGAATCACAAGGGACACGACGTTGAAATCGATCCGATGCCCACATGGTTCCAACCACGCGAGCTGCAAGGTTTGGCGAACAACGAATTGGTCATGACCAGCTTCAAATGGAATGTGCACAATCATGGTCGCACGATGAACCTTAAATGGCTGGCGGAAATCGTCCACTCGAATCCAGCCTGGATGAATCCGCAGACCGCAAAGGAATTGGGGCTCAAGGATGGCGATTGGGTGGAACTGACATCGTTCTATTCAGCTGAATTAGAAAGCCTATCGCCGCACCTGAAACGCGATGATCTGCCCGAGGAAAGCGGGCGCAAGAAGGTCTCCGACATG
>CAYQMZ010000811.1:0-329 GCA_964418725.1 uncultured Pirellulaceae bacterium | reverse complement strand
ATCCGAAAGTCATCGCCCTCAGTAACAGTTGTGGGCATACTCAGTACACAAGTGTTGCCCAGGCACGCCGGAAGCCATCTAGCGACGGGCAGTTGGCAGGTTCCGATCCGCAGACGTATCGCGACGCGGATTGGGAACGCAACATGTGGTGGGAGGACGGAACCAACCATGACCCAGTGAAGTGGCGCCGCAATACGGGAAATGGTTGGAACCAAAACCGCCTCATGCCGATCTCTCCAGATCCAATTAGCGGCCAGCAGTCCTTCCACGACACGATCGTGCGAGTTCAGAGGCTATCGTGAGCGACGCCACAGAAACGCGTGAAGCGG
>CAYQMZ010000810.1:0-3746 GCA_964418725.1 uncultured Pirellulaceae bacterium | reverse complement strand
GTCTCAAGATGGCAGGAACGGCCGCGGGATGAAAGTGTTTGGGCTTCGACGCGATAATCATCAGCGGCTTCGCAGCGTGATCGAAAGCGGTTCGATGCACTACCGCAATCGACAGCAGGTTGGCCGAATGAGCCAGCCTTCCGTGCGGCGACTTCCTAGCTTTCAGGATCAACAGGTCCGACCTGCTCAGCATATTGCGGTTCCGAATGGCCACAATGCGATGGGGAGAGCCCCGTTCGCTCAGCGAAGTGCACGTCAAACACCGTCCGGAGTTCGACTCGCACAAGCAACCGGCCCCGACCTAGCTGGTATTACGGGCGGTGATGGCGTCGTCGGACCAGTGCGGCAGTTCGAAGGCGTGGACGTTGAGTCATTGCCTGATTTGGACGTGATCATACTCCGCGGGCCGGATCAGGATCTTGATCAGCTTGCCGAGATCATCAAACAGTTGGAACGCATCAGCCAAGATACGCAGCCTGAGGTTGTTGTTTATCCGCTGGCCCACGCTCAAAGCGAAGCGGTGGCGGAAATCGTTGAGGAGGTGAGCGGAGACCTAACCGGCGGACGACAGGGAAAGGTCTCAGTCTTACCGTTGGTCAAGCCAAACGCCATCCTGATCATCGGTTGGGGCGATGCCGTGGCGGCAACGAAAGAATTGCTGCAGCAGTTGGATCGCCCCATTGCGCCCGAGTCGCAATCCGAAGTGTTTCGACTTCGGTTTGGTTCGGCTAACGAAGTGCAGCAGACGTTGCAGAATTTCTTTCAGAACCGCGGCGGACTGGGCCCGCGTGTTCAATTGGCCACCGATCCAGCGACGAACTCGCTGATCGTTTATGCAGCCCCGCGTGATATTCAAGAGATTCGGAAGCTGGTCAATGACATTGATCGGCCGGAAGGTGACGCCGTCAACCGAGCCCAGGTCTTCAAGATTCGAAACGCTCTGGCCAGTGACGTGGCCGAGACACTGCAGCAAGCAATCCAAGGTGCGACTGCCGACGGCGAACGCTCGGCAGCCTTAGAATTATTGGATGCCGACGGTCAACGAATTCTTCGATCCGGCACTTTGCGTAACGTTCAAGTCACGCCGAATGCCCGCAACAACACGCTGATCATCTCCAGTCCACAAGGCAACATGGAGCTGATCGGTGCTCTGATACAGCAACTCGACACGCCGTCCGGGCAGGCCAAAATCAAGGTCTTCCGCATCGTCAACGGGGACGCCGCTTCGCTGATCCAGACGTTGCGTTCCTTGATCCCATCGCAGACTGCTGGAGCGGGCGGTAATACTTCGCAATTGAGTGCAACAGGCGAGGCTGGTCTCGCTCCGCTACGCTTTTCCGTCGACGCGCGGAGTAACAGCATCATCGCGACAGGTGCTGAGGGGGATTTGCGGATCGTCGAAGCCCTACTCGCTAAGTTGGATCAGACAACCACGATGCGTCGGCGAACCGCTGTCTATCGTCTGAAAAACTCTCCGGCGATCGACATTGCGAACGCGGTCAACCAATATTTGCTGAATCGACGACAGCTCGACAGTGCTATTCCAGGGCAGGCAAATGCGTTCGCCCAAATCGAACGCGAGGTCGTCGTTGTACCCGAACCAATCGCCAACAAGCTGATTTTGGCCGCGACGCCTAGGTACTTTGACGAAATCCAGGCATTGGTCGAGAAGCTCGACGAGTCTCCGCCGCAGGTCATGATCCAGGTTTTGATCGCGGAAGTCGCGTTGAACAATGTCGACGAGTTCGGCGTGGAGCTGGGGCTTCAGGACTCTGTGTTATTTGATCGAAGTCTGCTGGGGAACTTGCTGACGACGCAGATCGCTGAAAACACGTCGACCGCTGACGGCATCATTTCAACGACGCAGGATGTCATCCAGGCCGCGACAAACGTACCCGGCTTTGCGTTTAACAGTACCGATGCGTTAGGGAACAGTGGAAGTTCGCAATCACTTGCCAATGCGAATCAGATCGGCACGCAAGGCCTTTCTAACTTCTCGCTAGGTCGAGGGAACGAGCAACTCGGATTCGGGGGCTTGGTGCTGTCCGCGAGCAGCAAGAACGTCAGCATTCTGCTGCGGGCACTTCGTGAGTCACGTCGCGTAGATATCCTCAGCCGTCCGCAAATTCGTACGCTCGACAATCAGCCAGCCTACATTCAGGTGGGTGAGCGAGTTCCCCGAATCATTGGCTCGACTGTCAATCAGTTCGGCGGCCAAACGAACTCGGTCACGCTGGAAGACGTTGGGCTCATACTGGGCGTTACGCCGCGAGTCAGTCCGGATGGAAACGTCGTAATGGAGATTGATGCAGAGAAGTCTGCAATCGGCTCGATCACCGAAGGCATTCCAATTTCGTCGGTCGACGGCAACGTGGTGCGTTCACCGCGTGTGGAAACGACGACCGCGCAAGCTACTGTTAGTGCCGCCGATGGCGAGACCATTGTGCTGGGCGGATTGATCACGGAAAACAGCGAATACATTCATCGTACGGTGCCGTTCTTGGGGAACATTCCGATTCTGGAGAAGCTGTTCCGCTATGACAATTTGACCAAACGGCGGACCGAACTGCTGATCATCTTGACGCCGCATGTCATTCGATCTCCGGAGGATAACGAGCGAATCCGCCAACTGGAAATGGCCAGGATGAGTTGGTGTGCTTGCGACGTTCACCGCCTGATGGACGACATCGGGTACCTCCCTGAACAAAGCTATGACCATGTGGATATGGGCGAACCGGAAGTCATCTATCCGGACCTGAATCCTACCGCCGAACCACAGCTTGCACCGCCGGAACCGTCGTCCGTCATGTTGGACTACTCAAATAGTCCAGACTCGTCGATTCCCGGCGTGAGCGACGGTACACCCGTCACGGAAATTCACATCGGGGGAGGGCAGTAGTCGTGCGGAATCACTGTCGCAGGTTTGTGGACTTTGTCTCTGTAGTCGGTTGCTGCGTTGCGCTCATGTTGAGCGGATGCAAGCACTTGGAGGTATCGGATCGCTGGTATGACTCGGACCGCATTGCGGATGTGCCGTCAGAGATCTTGCCGATCTGGACTGATACGGTGCTGCACCAGCCGGGCAGGCCCGGTGTGCGCGGTTTTGGCGGACGAATCTACTTCTATGAATCCGGCAAACCGAATCCTGTACGGGTCGACGGGCAGTTGGTTGTGTACGCGTTTGATGGCGAGACTTCTCATCCCAACAAAGTGGCTCCGCTGCGTAAATATGTGATTACGCCCGAGCAACTGGCGACCCATCACAGCCCTTCCAGCTTGGGAAACTCGTATAGCATTTGGGTTCCGTGGGATCGAGTCGGTGGCGAAGGCAAGGCGCTTTCTCTCGTAGTCCGTTTCGACGGCCGGAAGGGCGGCACGACGCTATCTAAGCCGTCGCGAATGCTTCTGCCCGGTATTGATGCGGAAAAGGATCCGCTCGATTTAGAAAACGGTGAGGGCGTCCAGCTCGCCACACATGAGTCTGATGTGGACGAACGCGACCGTCTTCAAAGTGAGAATTTCGACCACGAAACGCATCAGGACGGCCCGCAGTTCGAAACTGCCTCGATCGATTTGCCGCCCAGCTTTCAGCGTCGACTTTGGGTCAAAGGAGCCGAGCAGGAAGAAGAGCAGAGCCGTTTGGCACTGTTGGAAGATATCGAATATGAGCCCAGCGAATATGCGCCCAGGGATGGGGTGCACAAGCATGGGGTGCACAAGCATGGGGTGCACAAGCATGGGGTGCA
>CAYQMZ010000809.1:0-3754 GCA_964418725.1 uncultured Pirellulaceae bacterium | reverse complement strand
GTGCTACGTACCTAACCGGCTTGCGAGTCAACTGACTCACGATGAGGCTACACCATGCGAACGCTTCCAATCTGTTTTTCCTTAGCTCTCACATTCGTCCTGCCGAGTATTGGCTGGGCACAGCTGGATCCTGAAGACATTCCACCGCCGAAGCCTGTACCCGCAGAACCACTTGTGGAACCTTTGGCTGTTCCCAGTGAAGCGGCTTCCGATGAAGTGCCTCAGCAAATCGAAAACTATCAGGCCACTCCGCAGCGTTCGTTGCCTGTTGGCGCGAATGGCGAGTTGCACGCGTTCGATTTTGGCGTGTCCGTCGTTCCTCACGATGCCGGCATGCGAGTGAGTGGCGTATTTGTTGGCAGCCCTGCACAGGCCGCCGGTGTGAAGCCCAACGACGTGATCGTCAAAGTAAACGGCGATGCAGTTGCCGATGGTTCCGTGTTGGCCAGCCTTGTTGAGAACCTTGAGATTTCTCGCAAGGGTGTGACTGAAACGTTGACCGTACCGACCCGAGCGGAAACGGTTCGACCGCAGTCAATTCCTATGCCGACAACTGCGACGGATGATCGTGAGATCGTTCCGGCGCCACAACGAACACGTGTCTATTCGTACTCTGTGCCACGAACGACATACAGTGCTCCGCCAAGCTATCGCTACGATCCTCGCTATGCACCGCGGGCGACTTACTCAGTGCCACGCTCGGCCTACAGCACGCGCTACTACAGATACAGCCCGGGTTACTCAACATATTACGTACCGCGGTCTGGCGTTTCGATCGGGATCGGCTATCCCGGTGCTGGATACTATGGGCGCGGATTCGGTTACGGACCTGGATATGGTCTCGGCCCTGGCCGCGGTCGCGGTGGAGTTGGAATCAGTATCGGTGGTATCGGGATCCGGTTCTAAGTTTGTGAAAGCTCACAACTTACAAATGAGCCCAGGGATGTCTGTCCATCTATCCGTGCTAATCTTCACAACCCCATAGTTGCGGTGGAGCATCTGTCGCGTTGGTGGTGTGCAGTCGACCACATTGGGGGAACGCGTCCTATCTTTGAGCGGAACGAACTCTGGTTAGGAAGTACCGATGCGTCGAATCAAACTTTTCAAGGTTCTCGAAACCGAATGCGATCAACTGGAACGCGACGTTAACAGTTGGGTCGAAGCAACTGGCGCCAACATCGTCAACGTCAGTGGGAACATTGCACCGCAATCGCCTCGCAGCCATCCGAATGCTCGCGAGATGCCATCGGACGTGCTGCTGGTCGTCACGTACGAACCAGCAACCGTTGCTGAGATGGCATAGCAGCGGCGTCCAACCGAACTGCGCATTTCCGTCGCCGGTATTGCAGACGTTGTTTGTTCGGCAACACCGCATTGAAAGGTGTCTGCAAACGAGTGACGCTACCGATGTTCTTTGCCAGCAGTGATGCCGGTCCAATCGTCCGTGCGGAACGGCGTTAGTGGCAAGCCTTCTCGATTCTGCGTATTGCAGACAGGGTTGTCAGCCCAGGCATAGCGAACGGCGACCGGTGACTGGACTTCGTCGCTCCAGACCTTGATTTCTTTGATACCTTGGCCTTTGCCGACCAGTTGTGCCTTGGCGTGCTTGAAGACTTTGTCCTCTCCAGCAATCGTAAAACCAATCGGTTCTCGGACGTCGAAGGTATCCAGTCCGCCGCCCACGTGATCGAAGGTCAAGATGATGGCGTTGTCCTTCTTCTCCATCGATTGATACTGGGGGCTGCGATGCACGAGGCTGACGTAGCCGTAGTCCTTTGCTAATGCCCATCTAGCAAGTCGTTTGGCAACGTCCTGCTTGTTCTTGGGATGAATGTCGGATGCTTCGCCTAGGTCGGTGATGACTGCTTCACCGGTATTCGGTAGCGACATCGTCATCGTCTGTGCTTCGCGTAACTCGGCCCAGTCGCTATCGGCTGGCTCCGGTTTCTCTGCGCGGAAGTCTGCAAGTTGTACCCAGTAAAACGGGAAGTCTCCTTGGCCCCATTCGTCTCGCCAAGTCTTGATCATGAAGGGAAACAACTTTCGATATTGGTAGGCTCGACTGGCGTTAGATTCGCCTTGATACCAAATGGCTCCTTTGATTCCGTAGCCGATCGTTGGTTTAAGGACGCCGTTGTAAATGTTCGACGGACGTTGGTTGCCTGTAAGTGTGTTCTTCTTCTGACGTGAATCTGGCTCTCCGGCAAGTTTCGATTCGACACCTTCCCAGTGCTTCAGTAACGCATCGAAGCTTCCGTGATCCGCGAGTTCGTTGCGGTTGATCCAGGCTTCGCACGCAGATCCACCCCAGGCGTTGTCGATCAGACCGATCGGAACGTCCAGTGTTTCGTGCAACTGGCGACCAAAGAAGTAACCGACGGCGGAGAAGTCTTTGGCCGTCTGCGGCGTGCACACGGACCATTCGCCGTCGAAATTGTTTTGCGGTTCCTGCGTGCCAACTCGAGGAACCGTGATCAGCCGAATATTTGGATACTTGGCCGTAAGTGTTTCTAGGTCTGGATCGTTGGCTTGTCCGACCGACCACTGCATGTTGGACTGTCCTGAGCAGACCCAGACTTCACCAATCATCACATTGTCGAACGTGATGGTGTTGTGCCCAGACACTTGCATCCGGTGCGGTCCACCCACTTCCATCGGGTCCAAAGTCACTTCCCAACGTCCGGTGTCGCCCACGGTTGTTTTTTTCGTTTGGTCAGCAATCGTGACGGTGATGTTGTCCCCGGCGTCACCCCATCCCCAAACTCTGTTGGCTTGCTTCTGTTGTAGGACCATATTGGATCCAAAGATCGACGGTAATCCCGTGTGCGCCTGGACCTGGAAGGCCAGTAAGACAAAGCACAAACAAACAATCGAACGGAAGCTGCTTTTCATCAGTTTTTCGCTTTCTTAAGAATGGATTTGCAGAGCGTAACGACTGGATGATGCGATGTAAAGTTTTCAAGTGCTCATGACGATCCCGCCTTGCTGCGGCGTGAGGCTTCGTCCAATGCTGCGTCGAAGTTTTGCTCTTTGGCGAACTCAGGGCAATGCGTGCAGACGATTTCGATGGATGGATACTGTTGGGCAAGCTGGCAGATCCTTTCGCGAGTTTCTGCCGCAGCCAGATAGTTGTCCGCGACCGTTCGGTAACTGACGGTTGCCTCTAATTCGTTTTCGATTTCAGTTCGCGTCCAGAACGCATCTGCCGCGAGTAAGTACTGTTTGTCTTTGGTTTGCAGCAGTACGCCCATCTGGCCATCTGCGTGACCATCAAGGTCGATTAGTCGAATGCTTCCGTCGCGGAACAGGTCATGAGTTCGCGGAAACGGACCGATGCCCGGCGAATGCATCTCGTGAATGGCGTGTACTCGATCGGCAGTGTCGGGCGGTAGCAAATCGGGCAAGATGGCTCGCTTTACGGCGGCCCACCCGCGCCGATCTCTCGCGTACTCCCATGTTTTCCCAAGTGTGATGAATTGGGCATTTGGAAAGGCGTTCAGCCCACATATGTGATCAGCGTGGAAATGGGAAATCAAAAGAAGCTTCAAATCGTTTGGTTGGATTCCTTCTTGCTGAAGCCATGACGCCGGCTCCCATTCGGGATGCGTCACAATTTTGGTAGCCCATCGGTAGAGTCGGTAAGGCCAGCGACTTGTCGCATCGAAAAAACTTGAGGTGTAGCCAGCATCAAAAAGAATCGGGCCGTGCGTTGGGTGGCGAATAAGCGCCACCGGGGCATGGAAGCGGGTCGTGG
>CAYQMZ010000808.1:0-3755 GCA_964418725.1 uncultured Pirellulaceae bacterium | reverse complement strand
GAGAATTGCAGCAGGAGCTCAATATTCCCATCGGGCTCATTCACACCTCGTGGGGTGGGACGATCGCCGAAGCATGGACTAGCGGCGAGGCGTTAACCACCGAGATGGATGACTTTGATGAATCAGTCGAGACATTAGAGTCGACAGCCAAGCAGCTTGCTTCGGGCAAGTACGACTACGACAAACAGGTTCGTGAATGGTGGAAGGAGAATGATCCGGGCTCAGGCAAATCCAACTGGAGCGATCCGTCTGTTGCTGACAATGACTGGAAGCAGATGACACTGCCCACCTTGTGGGAAGATGCCAACGCCGGCTTAGACAACTTCGACGGTGTGATCTGGTTTCGAAGAGAGTTTGAACTGCCAGAATCATGGAGCGGCAAAGACGTCATCGTCGATCTCGGAGCCATCGACGACGCCGACACGACCTGGGTAAACGGCAACCAGGTTGGCGCGATGTCTGTTTGGAATCAGAAACGCCGTTACCGCGTACCTGCCAGCAAGCTGAAGTCCGGCAAGAATGTGATCGCGATACGAGTTTTCGACAATCAGGCTGGCGGAGGGATCTATGACAAAAGCAACGGCATGAACGTCCGACTAGCGAACGACAGAACGAAAGCTGTTTCTATCGCAGGCTCATGGCGATACGAGGTTGGCGGCGAAAAGAGCTCGCTAAAGCCTTTCCCTCAATCGCTACAGGGAAACCCGAACCAAGTGACGGTTCTTTACAACGGCATGCTCGCTCCACTGGTTCCGTACGGCATGACCGGCGCGATCTGGTATCAAGGCGAATCCAATGCGGGTCGAGCCACACAATATCGACGCCTACTTCCGACGATGATCAAAGACTGGCGAGCTCGTTTCCAACAAGGTGACTTCCCGTTCCTGGTCGTCCAACTCGCGAACTTTATGGCCGAACAAACTGCTCCCGTTCAATCAGGTTGGGCCGAGTTACGAGAAGCTCAGGCAATGACCGCTCAACGCGATGACAAAGTTGGACTGGCCGTCATTACCGACATCGGCGAAGCCAACGACATCCATCCTCGTAACAAACAAGATGTCGGCAAGCGACTTGCACTTCAAGCACTGCATATTCAGTACGGAAAAGATGTCGTCCATTCCGGCCCGACCATTAAGGACATGGGCGTGCTGGGCGATTCCGTATTCGTCGAATTCGCAAATACCGGTGGCCAACTTGTGGCGAAAGGCGGCAATCTCAAGGGCTTTGCGATTGCCGAGAAAACTGGAGACTTCGTTTGGGCAGAGGCAGAAATCAAGGGAAACACTGTGACCCTTTGGAATGAAGAGCTGGCCGAGCCCATCCGAGTGCGCTACAACTGGGCGAACAATCCGATCGGCAATCTGTTCAACAAACAAGGGCTGCCAGCAGCACCGTTTCGCACCGATCGCAGGTAGCCTACTCCGCTGGCTTTCGCAAACTCGGAAAGCCGATCGCACCTCGAAAGCCCTCAGCAAAAGTGGCACTCGTGACTTCTCCTCCCGCCATCGTACTCGGACAAAGTGTGACCGCACTCGGGGCAATGCGGTCACTTGCGCGAGCTGGCGTTGAAACCTACGTAACCGGCAGCAGAAGTGATGTCGACACGAAGTCTCGCTACTTTCGACCTCTGAAGACTTCCAAAAACGGCAGAATCATCGCTCCTTGGGATGCTCCGGATGGCTACGAGCAATTGGCTTCGCTGCCGTTCGACAAAGCCGTTTTGATTCCGTGTTCCGACGTCGCCGCGCTGTGGGCCTCGAAATTGCCGGACGAACTCCGCGATCGATTCGTGCAAAGCAATGCCACCGCGGCGGTTCAAACGCAACTGCAGGACAAACGCACCTTTGCCAAACTGTGCACCGAACTGAATGTCCCTCACCCGCCGCACTACATCGTTGAGTCGAAGTCCGACCTCGATAACGTGCCGATCGAGGAACTACAGAACTGCTTCTTCAAGCCATTCAACAGCCGCCATTTTGTCAACAAATACGGAACCAAAGGCTTGCGGTTCAACACGCGGGCGGAAGCCGAACGTCTTTGGCATGAAGTCTCGCAAACAGGGATTGCCGTTTTCATTCAGGAATACGTTCCTGGCGGAGGTGACCAACACTACTTTATCGACTGTTTCCGCGATCGCGACGGAGAGATCCGAGCGTGTTTTCCGAGGCGACGTCGGCGCATTTACCCGATCGATTTTGGAAACAGTTCGTACTGCCACACTGTCCCCGTTTCCGAGGTGGTGCCCGCATGGGAGTCGCTGAAGCGAATCGTCGAGCACGTCGATTATCGTGGAATCTTCAGTGGCGAGTTCAAATTTGACCACCGTGACGGAACGTATCGAATCATCGAAATCAACACGCGAGTATGGGTCTATGTCGAGTTCGCCAGCAGTCGGGGCGTGAACGTCTGCCTTCAGGCATACCACGACGCACTGGGCACAGACGTCCCAACCCATACGTACAGCGGCAACGCTGCCGGTTGTGTCGATCTGTATCGTGACTTTTGTTGCGTTCGTGAGACGCCTGCGCCCGAGCGACCTAAAATTGGGACAGTGTTGGGACAATGGTGGTCGGCCAAGAAGACGGTCTTCGCCTGGGATGACCTACGGCCCGCAATGCACTGGGGCGCCCAACACATCGCTAGTCGATGGCGAACCTGAGCCTTTTGCAGCAGGAACTAAAGTCACCGGCAGTCTAGCTTTGCCGGCGGCGACCCCAAGTTACTCCGGCAGTCCCGTGGCAACGAGCCTTTGAAACCGAGATGGCGAAACCAACTTTCAACGTCCGCGAGGTACAGCCGACAGAATTCGGTCAATGGAATGCTGTGCTGGCGTCATCTCCCGAAGGCAGCCCGTATTTAATGCCGGAGTATTTGGCAGCAATTGCACGAGCCACAGATCGCCCAATGCCATCGATGATTGGCATTTTCGAAAACGATAGCAGGCTGGTCGGCGGGATCGCCTTGTATCGCTATCCAGTCACATTTGGCGAAGCGGCATCTAGCCGGCTGATGCTGTACTACAACAACCCGTTTCTCCTGCCACCAACCGCCACGGTCCCGTTTCGACGCGAGCAATACCGACGGAGACTCTTGTCGTGTCTCGAAGAATACTTGCGTGGCTTGGACCTGCAGTTTATTCGCTTCAAGGCGAGAGACGTGGAGTGCGACTATCGCGTGTTCTTGGCTAACGGCTGGCAAGCCAAGCCCGTCTACTCGTACGTCGTCGACACTAGCGATCTAGATTATGCATGGTCCCGAATCGACAACAACTTACGAAGGCTGATTCGTCGCTGTGACAAATCGGGGATGCAGTTCCATTCCAATGGTAGCTTCGATTCCTTCTACGCCATGCACCTAGACACGCATAAGCGCAAGGGTTCGCCGCTGTACCTGCCTCGCGAAAAATTCCGCCAGTTTGTCACGGAGATCACTTCGCAGGGGATCGCAAAGCTATTTCAGGTATCGATGGAGACTGGTGAGCCGATCGCCAGCCAGCTTGTCCTGTGCGGTCGACACCCAGTAGCGCACACACTGTGTGCCGGAGCCTACGAGGCTCATCAACCCTCAGGCTGCAACGGTCTGCTGCGATGGCGAGCTTGCCAATGGTTGGCTGCCAAGGGATATCAAGCGTTAGACCTCACAGACGCCCACAACTCCTTCACTCCAGCGCCCGGACACCCGACCGGGACCTACAGGAGCCATCATGAAGCGCACCTACCAGCCCAGCAACATCAAGCGTAAGCGCAGCCACGGAT
>CAYQMZ010000807.1:0-3778 GCA_964418725.1 uncultured Pirellulaceae bacterium | reverse complement strand
TAACGCAAATGAGGTTCCGGGATGACCGGCAACCATCTCTAGTTCGGCAACGGTGGCGCATTTGAACTGGCGGATCCCAGCCTGAACAAATCGCTCCAACACTTCGTTCGCTTTGTGTGTTTTGACGTGCGGACACAAAGCGTCGGCAGACCTAACCATCGAAAGGAGACGCGCGACGTTTTGGTCGATCCGATCTGGATAGACGGCAAGCGCTGGCGTCACGAGCTCCGTGGCATTTTCAATTTCGAACCACATACAAATTCTCTAGCAACAAAAAATGGATTTAAAACGAATTTCCTTGAGGACGCTTAATCCCGCCAGTTTTCGGCTTACCGCAGCAACGAACGCCCCCCACAGCAGTTGCCCGGAAAGACCAATCGAGTTAAATAATGTCCTAGGCAATTCACGTGAAACCCACAACTGAGCGGTTAGTTTTGACTGAGACGTCCACCATTCCCTCGCAGGAAACAGAGGCTGTAACGCAACCCGGTACCGTATTCATCATCGAGGACGAACCGGCAGTTCGTCAGGCAGTCAAAGGATTGTCTGAGTCACTAGGCCTAAATGTAAAAGAATTCGAGACGGCAGAGGAATTCTTGTCGGCTGGCATAGACGACTCCACTGGCTGCATTGTCGCGGATGTGCGACTTCGTGGCATGAGCGGCGTCGAACTGCTAGAGACGATCAGCGAGTCAGGCAGACGTCGTCCCATGGTCATCATTACGGGCTACGCGACAACTCCGACCGTCGTCCGAGCGATGCGAAACGGCGCCGTCACTGTTCTCGATAAGCCGTTCGATCCGAATGAGCTTTGCGACTCCATTCGCATGGCTATCCGAGAAGACCAAGTTGGTCGTGCCAAGCACGAGCAAGTGATGGACCTGAAGGAACGGTTCTCGTTGCTCACCGACCAAGAGCGGATCGTCCTGAAGTTGATCGTAGGCGGTTACATCAACAAGCAGATTTCCAAGCATCTGGATGTCAGTGTTCGGACCGTCGAATCACGGCGTCAGCAGATTTTCCGGAAGACCGGTGCGAAGAATTTGGGCGAGCTTATGTGGTACGCAATGATGCTTCGCTCCGAAGGATATGACTGGTTTACCGACGACTCCGAGCTGGCCTAACGTTGCGTTTTGGCCTCATTAATCGGTAAATCCCCGTTAATCCCGCTGAATCCCCTACATCCCGACCTCGGGGCAATCGTGAACCCGGGCGTTTTCCTTCCAAGCCGTTGCGTTTATTCTGCTTACCTATCATCATAATCGTGTTCAAACCCTTTTCGGGACGCCGGTTATGACGACCTCTACTACACAAGCTGGAAAAGCTCCTCCGATCGTGAAACGCTTGCATTGCAATTCGTGTCACCGTGTTGACGTGCACAATCCTGTTGAAGCATCGCCCTCAATGATTGTCGCCTCGATTCTCACGCTAGGCCTATTCGCCTTGTTCTGGCCTCACCGCTGCGCGACGTGCGGCGACAAGCAGCCAGTGTTTTTCCTGACGCGATCCCAGTAGGCGACCGTATTGGTTAGCCGCTATGTCGTCTCGTTCGTCAGCGGACAACCCTTACAGCGCGAGACGAATATATGACTATTAAGAAGGCCGTCGTTACGTCGGCTAGTCCACGACAACATTCGCTGCCCCTTCACAACGTTGTCGATCAAGCAGGCGAGGGCCGCACTGCGCTGCAACTGATTTTGAATGAAGCCGTACAGGCGGGCGTTCAAGAAATCTGCGTGGTGATCTGTCCGGGCGATGCCCCCAGTTATCGTGAAGCTGCTGGCGAGTACGCGAGTCATCTGACCTTTGTCGAACAAGACAATCCACGCGGGTACGGCGATGCTCTGTTCCGCGCTGCGAACTTCGTCGGCGACGAGTCCTTTCTGCACTTGGTGGGTGATCACCTGTACCTAAGCCAGACTCAGCAAGGTTGTGCTCAGCAATTGGTGCAACTTGCTGAAACGGAGTCGTGCTCGGTATCCGCAGTTCAATCAACCCGCGAACATCAATTACATCTTTTCGGCGCTATTGGCGGACGCAGGGTCCCAAAGCGATCCAATCTCTATGAAGTAGAACGTGTCGCGGAAAAGCCAACGCCGACGCAGGCAGAACAAGAATTGATTGTGGCGGGCCTTCGTTCCAGCCACTACCTCTGCTTCTTTGGGATGCATGTGCTCACCCCCACAGTAATGGATTTACTGCGTCAGAAAGCAAACGAAAGTAAAGATCCTTTTCAGCTTTCGTGTGCTCTCGCGGAACTTGCTGGCCGTGAGCGATATTTGGCAGCTGAAATAGAGGGGCAGCGCTATAACATTGGGGTAAAGTATGGCTTGTTGAAGGCTCAACTGGCGCTCGCGCTATCAGGGAAGGATCGAGACGACATATTGTCAGAGCTGCTGGAATTGGTCGCTACGAACCGAGAGCCTGCCACCAGCGCATCTTAATTTCCCCGCACAACAAGAGAGACGCTCCGTTGAAACAGTTGGTGGATGATCAGCTAGTTCAGATTATCGTCGCCGAAGACGACGCATCACGAAATCAATCACTCGACGTCATCTGTGAAAACGCGACGCTTGAGCAACTCACTTCGCACCTGGAATCGCTAGACCTGTTCTGGCGTTCCACGGAAAACCTTTATCATCGCGTGCGGGCACTGTTCTTCCTGTCCGCCATTCATCGTTTTCACATGCCGCGGTTTCTTAGTTTGAAGCCGGCTGGCCTCATTCCCTACGGCTGCTACCAGCGTCTACTGAATCGTCGGTTCATTGAATCCATCGACTCGCTGTTAGAAGTCCAAGAACGCGATGGCTACAACGACGCACTATCGACCGCGCTGTCACACGCTTATCGGGATCTCGCATTCCAGACGTTGGCCGATCAAGTTCGCAAGAGCGTTCGCACGGTTCGCGGCAACCAATGGATGTTCCGTACGGGACACCCAGCGGATCATCCGTTACGGATTCGTCCGGAACTGCTGGAACGTCGGGACGCGTCCGCCAGTTTTCCAACGATCGTCGAGCAAACCGCCGTCCGCATGGACTTTTCGCACAGCGGTTGGAGCGACATCTTTTTCTTGGGGATGGACTATCCCGCTGGGGCCAAGGTTATCAATGCGTCCGTAAACCTGGGGGTGCGTGGACGAGATGCAGAAACGCGTCCCCCAATCGAATGCTACTTCCGCGTTATCGATGAACCCGTACTTCGGCTCGCCAGCGTGGACCTAAAGGCCTACGCCGACGTTCAAACGATCGGAGAGGTCTTCGACTTCGCTCGCGATTATTTGGGCCTATTGAAGGCCGCCGTCATTGCCTCCGGAATCGTCCCCCCGGGTATCGAGGGCTGCGAACTTGGTATCGACACGCTGCTAAGTCGCGTCGTAGGCGTCGGCAAGGGCATCGAGCTAGTCAGTAACGTTAACGACATCCCCAAAGGGTCGCGACTCGCTGTTTCGACCAATCTACTTGGCGGTCTGATCTCCGTTTGCATGCGAGCAACTGGTCAAGTGACCTCGTTGGAAGGTGACCAAACCGAAGCCGACCGCAGGCTGATTGCAGCGCGAGCCATTCTTGGCGAGTGGATCGGCGGCTCTGGCGGAGGATGGCAAGACTCTGGTGGAGTTTGGCCCGGCATCAAACGCATCGAAGGCGCCGTTGCTCGCGAGGAGGATCCGGAGTTTGGGATCAGTCGCGGCCGCCTCCTGCCGCAGCACTCGATCTACACCGATAATCAAGTGAGCCCCGCAACTCGCGAAGCATTGCAAGACAGCCTTGTTCTGGTG
>CAYQMZ010000806.1:0-3789 GCA_964418725.1 uncultured Pirellulaceae bacterium | reverse complement strand
CTATTCAGTTAGGGCGGCAGTCAGCGGATCATCTATAGCTTGCGCCGGATGGTGTATTTCACCGGTTTGGTCTGTTTCAGTTCAGCGATTCGCTGTTCGATATCTGCGACCAACGGGTCGAACATCGGGATTTCGACGGCGTTGTTGCCCTGTTCGTGTTTTCGAAAAAGGAATAAGTAAGTTTCGTTTTGGGGCCGCCAGCGATGAAAGTAGAGTTCATTCTTCTTGCGAATCGCTTGGACCAGTTCATTGGTCGGAAGTTGGTCTGAGGGCACGATGCCAAGTGCGAGGACTCCACTGGAGAGCGGCGGAGACTCGACGCCATCGACTGTCACCAGATACTCGCCAGGCGGCAGGCCTGTCACCTTCAACTCGGGACGGATGAGACGGTTTGCGATATCTCGCTGCTGATTACGCATTCGCAGCGCGAACTCCTCCGGTACATTGACGGGAGTAATGTCGCCGGTAACGACGAAACTAAACTCCCGCTTTTTGAAGTCGACATCGCTCAGCGTTGCATTAGTTGCCTTCGCGGTTTTCTTTTCCGCGTCAACTGTGATGGAAATGGTTCGAGGCTCGTAACCCACGGCTTCCTCAAATGCGGCTGCAGATGCCCAGTAGCCGTATTCCGACAGATGCATGCCGTTATCTGTCCACTGGTCGCCGTCTGATTGCGGTAGTTCGACGTAGATACATTGCCTGTCTTTGGCTAACTGTTTGATCGCCTGGGCATATAGATCGCGATGCGAGTTGTAGTCCTTCGACAGATAACGCCCGTTGAATTTTTCGTGCCGCAGAGGTGCCAACAGGACAATGGTGGCACCCGTCGCTTCAAGCGAATCAAGTAGCGTGTTGTAGCCTTCGATGAACTGTTCGATTCCGTCGGGGCCGGCAAAGGCCGCGTTGCTGCCGTAGCTGCAGACTATCAGCGATGGATTGACGGCTTGGACGTGAACTTCCAGGTGAGCAAAGCCCTCAGACTGGTTGCCGAAACGGGCTCTGGCTTCACCCAGGACGGTATCACCGCTCCAGCCAAGATTGCGGAAAACGATATTCTTGTTGGGGTTCCTCGTTGTCAACGCGGCTTCCCAGTAGCCATATCGTTGTTCGCGTTCGATCAGCGTGTTTCCCAGGAACAGAACTCGGTCGCCATCTCGCAGCTCAAAACGCTCGCGAGGCTGCTCGGGCCGCCCGACGGTCTTGATGGACTCGGATGTTTTGAGCGAATCCCTCCACGGGCCGGTCGATGCCTGGTCGCCTAACTCGAATGCCTTCTTCCATCTTTTGATTTTCGCGACGTCTGGATTCCAGGTTCCGGATTTTTGGATACTCGCGTCCCAAGTGTCGTCGGTATGAACCGAAGAAGTGTCTCCATTCGCAAATTCTAACTTGAGACTGGCAAGCAGCCCGGCTGGGCCTTCCGTCAGATTGCGTGACCGGATGAAGATCGAGTTCTCACCCTTTTGGATCAGTTGTGATACCTCGTAACGCTCGACGTCTTGCCATCGCTCGTTCACTCCAACCAGTCTTCCATTGAGACGGATGACATACTGGTCATCGCAGGTGATGCTAAGCACGGCAGACGTCGGTTGGGCCGTTGCGTTGAAGTTCTTTTTGAACAGAACCAGTCCATCGTTGGCGGACTGATTTGCATCTTCGGTGCCCCAGATCCATTGTGGTTCCGCCGAATGGGCCGAGCTGCCGCTTGCCAACAGTCCCGCAAGCACGATGCCCCTCAAAAAGCCAACTGATATCCAACGCATCTGAAACCCTGTGCACATTTGCTGAAGCTGCTCGGTAGAACCTGAAGCAGATTATCTACGGCGATCCGCCGGGCATCAACGTTGCTTCACATGATTAGTAGGATTTGAACGCATTGTTGCAACATTTGCCGTAAGTAACCGAATGGATACATGGGCCGGGTTTGCTTCTGATACGCTTCGAAGAATAATGGCCCGTCCTTCTTGCCGCTCCGCTTTCTCCTGTCGAAATAGTTAATCTGACCCATGGGCTGTTTTACACGTGCCGCGATCGTCCTCGTGATTTTGGGTGTCATCGGCGCATTTGCGGCGAAGCCGGTGCAGGAAAAGCTGAAGGAACAGCGCCGTCCAAACTTCAAGACGCAGAAGGTGACGCGAGGTAAGGTCGAGAGCTTTGTGCTGGCCACGGGCAAAATCAAGCCCATCGAAACGATCATGATCGGGTCGTTCGTCTCGGGACCGATCAATGACATGCCCCCCGAAATTGACTTTAACTATCGTGTTGAAGCCGGCGACATTCTGTGCAAGGTCGACCAGGCTCTGATTAAGCCACAAGCAGATTCGGCCCGGGCGTCTCTGAAGACTCGACAAGGAGATCTCGAACGGACGAAAGCTCAGTTGCAGCTTGCCAGGAACGACGAGCAGCGTGCGATCCAGTTACGTGAAAAGAAACGCGACTTTGTTTCGCAGGCGGAGATGGATCAGCTCACGTTCGGCCGCATGCAGCTAGAGGCAGCAGTCAAAGTGGCTGAAGCTTCTGTTGAGCAAGCGACTGCTCAATTGCAGATCGCGGAGGCCAATCTTGGCTACACCGATATCAAGGCACCAAAGGCCGGAATCATCATCGACCGAAAGATTGAACCCGGTCAGACGTTGGCGGCTCAGTTCCAGACGCCGGAACTGTTCGAGATTGGTGTCGACCTCGACAAAAAGGTCCACATCTACGCGTCGGTGGACGAAAGCGACATTGGGCTGATTCGCAAAGCCCGTGCGAGCGAACAACCGGTGACATTCACCGTCAACGCGTATCGTGATGAAGTGTTTGAAGGAGAGATTCTGCAGATCCGCATGAGCGCCACCGAAACGCAAAGCGTTGTTACCTACCCCGTGATCGTGGTAGCCAAGAACTCTAGGTTCGAAAACGGCGATTTAAAATTGCTTCCAAATATGACTGCGGATCTTTCCTTCAAGATCGAAGAGCGGACCAAAGTCTTGCGCATTCCAAACCAGGCGCTTCTCTACCTTCCCAAGAAGGAGTTGGTGCGAAAGGAAGATCGCAAAATTCTCGATGGCTCGGCATGGGATGAAGAAGCTAAGGCCAAAGAAGACGGCGAATCGGAAGAAGACGAGGATGACGAGGATGACGATACGGGCGACGAAAAGACTGGGAAGCCAAAGCAAACTGCATCGCAACGAGTAAAGGCAAGCAAGAATCGAAAGATGAAGCACGTTTGGGTCAAAGACGGCGACGAACTGAACGCTGTCGAGATCGAGATTGGGCTGACGGACCAAGGTGAAGAGGGTCGCACGACTGAGTTGGTCCGGGGCGACTTGGAGGAAGGGCAGGAGATCGTCGTTGGTGAGAAGCCCAAGAAGATGAGCTTCTTTGGAGGCGGCGGTGACGACGACTAACGCGACGGTATGCCAATCGATTTCTCTGCAGTTTCAACGGATTTGACGGAATGAACTTTCTTCTCACAATGCGAATCGCGTTTCGTGCGTTGGCAAAGAACAAATTGCGAGCTGCACTAACGGTGCTGGGGGTTGTGATCGGCATCGCAGCCGTGACCACGATGGTCTCGATCGGCGAAAGTGCGAATGCGTTGGTTCAGAACGAGCTGAACTCGTTTGGTGCCAACTTCTTGGTTGTGATCCCAAGGATGTCGCGACGCGGTGGCGTGAGATCTCAGAAATTCGTCACGCTTACCAAACAGGACGCGCAAGCGATTCGAGAGGAATGTGAATCCGTTATGGACGTTTCACCGATCGTTGGCATCGGTGGGCAGGTCATCTACGGAAACCAAAATAC
>CAYQMZ010000805.1:0-3789 GCA_964418725.1 uncultured Pirellulaceae bacterium | reverse complement strand
GGATTCAGGTACGGACTGTCTGTGCTCGACGCACTTCTGTTGCCGGAGGCTTTCTGCTCGGCGGTGTTGCTATCGTCTCCGCCGACGCTTGACGAAGGGATTGCCTGGACGTTGCGGCAAAAAGGGCATCTAGCCTGTTGTCCCGCGGATTCATTGGGCACGCGAATGAGCTGCCGGCAGTACTCGCAGTTGAATTCGATTGGCATGAGTTTGCTGAGTTTTTCCTGAATTGTAGTCCATTCGGACGTGCGACCCAATCCAGGCCGCTGGGCGGATCGCTCTAAGCCGCGAGGACCGATTTGGTCTCGGACCTATTACCAGGAGATCGGCACACCTTGCGACCAAGGGTTGTGCTGCACTACGATGCCGTGGCTCGATCTCAAAGGAAAATGATGGCAGAGAAGTACGACGTATTCGGTTTGGGAAACGCGTTGGTTGATATTCTGGCGTTGGTGGAAGACGACTTCATCACGCAGCAGGAATTAGGCAAGGGATCAATGGAACTGGTCGATGCCGGGCAACAGGGCGCCTTGCTCAACAAGCTCGAGGGACTGGAGCTGAAGCTGCGTTCAGGTGGCTCCGCCGCCAATACCATGATCGCCATTGCGCAAAGCGGCGGGACAGCCTTCTACACTGGGAAGATTGCCAACGACACGCACGGCGAGTTCTATCGTCAGGACATGGTCGAAGCTGGCGTCGACTTCGATGTAAACCCGGCCAATGATGGTCCGACTGGCACGTCGCTGATTTTAACGACGCCGGATGCGGAACGAACGATGTGTACGAACTTGGGCGTATCCGTCACGTTGGCAAAAGATGACGTGGAGCTGGAGCGACTCGCGGAGTGCAAGATTGCTTACATCGAAGGCTATTTGTGGAGTGGAGATAGCACACGCGAGGTCTGCAAGCATGTGATGCAGGAGGCAAAGAAGCAGGGAGCGAAAGTCGCCTTTACGTACTCCGACATGTTCTTGGTCGATCTGTTCGTGGACGACTTCAAGCAGATTTCCAAAGACCTGTGCGATGTCGTGTTTTGCAACGCGGATGAGATTCGTCACTTCTTCGACAACAAATCGATCGACGAGTGCACCGCTGCATTGGGCGAACTCGTCGAAACCGCCTTTGTTACCGACGGTGCAGCTGGGTGCCACCTTGTCCATAACGGCAAGGTGACGCTGATTGAGGGCTTTCCGGCGAAAGCTGTCGACACGGTCGGTGCCGGTGACGCATTCGCAGGTGGCGTGCTGTATGGCCTGACGAATGGTCTGAGTTATGAGGATGCTGCACGTTGGGGCAATTATGTGGCGTCTCGGGTTGTTGAGGTCTACGGAGCTAGATTAGAAGAATCCCTTGTGGATCAAGTTGACAAGATCCTGGGCCGATAACACACTAAATCGAACAGGATTGTGCGGTTGGCAGTTTTTGCTGTTAGCAGCCCGAAGTCCGCTTGCGGCTTCTTTGGGCAATCGTATAATTCGAAGTTCAATCGCAGCTTCGGTTGCGAAATAGGCGCTGTAGTTCAATTGGTTAGAGCACCAGCCTGTCACGCTGGAAGTTGCGGGTTCGAGTCCCGTCAGCGTCGCTTCTTTTGAGGCGACAAGTCTGTCCCTCAGTTCGCAACGGTTTTCGCTTGCGGTTCATCGCATAAGCTTGGGAACGGTCGCTATTGGCATACGGTAGCCGCTGGCTCGCCATAGTCGCAGTTGGTGAGACCGACGGTCGCTGATCGGCACCTGAACTTCCCCTAGTTCCTCGATCCGCTCAAAAGTCTTTGCCAATTCCGGGGGCGGCTCTGCACGGCAAACCAAAACTGTATCGCGTGCCTTCAATGCTGATGATGGGACTCCCCAAAGATCGTATTGGGAAGTGACGTGTTCATCACCGTTCCACAAAAAGACGTGGGGCTGGCTAGGCAGGTAGAAGGCTAATTCTGACGCGATAGCGCGATCGATCGTTACCAGCCAATTCACTTTCGACGTTATGGCCGGCTTAGAAGCAAGCCCGTCCGAGGCGTGTTGCTCAATCGACGTGTCGATATGCTTGACGCGTTTTCTCTCGTCAACACCAAGCTCGCGATTGACCTTCGCCGCAACTTGTGTCCCCAATTCCTGCCAGCCCCACATGCGAACAACAAGATCGACGGGACTGCCTTTCGTGTTCGTGGTCGCCAGCAGAAAGGGCAGGGCGTACGTGATCGCCACGCAGGTTGCGCCGACAGTGAGTGATCGGTGAAGCGTCCAGCGAGGCATTGATATCGGTGTGCGGCCTAGTGCCACGGCGGCCAGTAATACGAAGGCCGTCGCATAAAAAGGAGCTGGCCAATTCGCTTCGACACGTTGTGTCAAACTTAGTCCGAGCGTGGCCATGATCGGGCCAATCCAAAACCAGAGAAGAAAGCGTTCCTTGTGCTCTAGTTTTCGCCACGAAAGGCAGCCAGCGAATGCCACGAAGGACATGCATAGATATGTAAGCGGAGAAATCATGCCGGCCTGACTTATGACGAATTCGGCACAGCCGTAGAGTCTATCGATGATCGTTTGGGGCGCCCCGTCAAAATGAGCTCGAGTGTGACCAAGCATGATCCAGTTGTTGCGAGAGTTCCACCAAACGACAGGTGTTAGGAACAGTAGCGAACCCAAGCCCGCGAACCAAAACGATATCGATCGCCATTCGTGACGGTCCGATTTGTGTAGCAGGACGAAGGTTCCCGCCAGCGCCGGGAACGCGATCATCGTTTGTTTGAACAAGAGGCCTGTGCCAACGCTCAGCATGGTCATGATGGCCCACTGCCAACGATCGGTTCCACGCTCCAGCATTCGCCAAAGGCAATACAAAGCTGCGGACCAGCAACACAGGAATGGGGCGTCGATTGTCATTACAACGCCCATCGCAGCATTGGCCGGTGAGAATGCGACGAGTGCCGCGACTGCCAGACCGACTTTTCGATCATAGATTCGGCTGCCAAGGAGGTAGCTGAACGCCACCGTTCCAACGGACAATATTGCAGCAGGCAAACGTACGAAGAATGGCGTTGAACCGCCAAGCCAAGTCGAGAGTGCGATCAACCAAGCGATGCCAGGCGGCTTGCTGTAGTAGCACCAATCCAGGTTTCGTGACCAATCCCAGTAGTAGGCTTCGTCGTGAATCAGATCTACGGGAGCCGTGGTCAGGTATGCGATGCGGTAGATCAGCAGGCTCACTAGCAGCAGTCGGCAGGTGCTATCTGCAGCAACGTCGTAACTCTGCGTGCCGTCCATTTTGGCTTCTGTTGTTGCCATACTGCGTCACCGTCGGAACAGATTACGAAGGAAAAGTGAGCCAATCACGGCAACAACTGTTGGTGCCAGCCAAACGGTAAATCTGGGAAGAAGACCGCTTCTCGCCAAGTTTTCGCCGACCATGAGCAGCGGATAATAGAGGGCTGCGATCGGAGCCATGCACAACACAAACACGCTTATGTTGTCGTGAGACTGTCGTTGGATAGCGACTGGGATTCCAATCAGAGCGAACGCCAAGGCCGCAAAGCCATTGGATAGGCGTCGAGGATACTCGGCTTTCAATCGCTGCAAGCGTCGATGATGTTTTGCGAGATCCGTTTGCGAGACGGTTTCGACACTTATTGTTTGATCAGCGTGTGCCGCGGGATTCGTGGTTGGAGCACTCCGACGCAACGCGTTGATCTGCTGCTTCTCGTACCGAATCTGTCCGTCTAACGAGCTCGCCGATAGTTCTGCTGGTGAGTATTGATCCAGAGCTTTGTGATCTGGATCCGCGAAAGGCAGGTCGTAA
>CAYQMZ010000804.1:0-3792 GCA_964418725.1 uncultured Pirellulaceae bacterium | reverse complement strand
CGACACTGGCGCATTTGCACAGCTACATTCAAAAGTTTGGCAGAGGGGCGACAATCGCACGCTAAGGTTCTGCGCCGTTTTCGAACGATACGTGTACTTCCGCTACTTCACGCTCCGTTTACGTCTGTTCCTCACGTAGGAACGTCAGCGTTGCCTCATCTGATGATGCTTCGTCGAAGGTGTAGCCCGCCACGTCGAAGCCTTTAAGGTCGTCGACTTTCTTGATGCGGTTTTGGATGATGAAGTTTGCCATCATGCCGCGGGCTTTCTTTGCGTAGAAGCTGATGATTTTGTACTTCCCATTTTTTTCGTCTTTGAACACGGGCGTAATGATGGGCACGCTCAGGCTGTCGGCATGGACAGCATCAAAGTATTCATTGGACGCGAGATTTACGAATGCCTTAGAACGACTGATGCCAACAGCTTCGTTGATGGCTTCTGTGATGATGTCGTCCCAAAACGCATAGAGATCCTTGCCGCGTTTTGTCTTGAGTTTCGTTCCCATTTCCAAGCGGTAAGGTTGCATCAAGTCCAGAGGCTTGAGTAGGCCGTACAGTCCGCTGAGGATGCGCAGGTGCTTCTGTGCGAACGTGAAGTCTGCAGCTTTCCAACTTTCGAATTCGAATCCTTGGTAGACATCGCCCTTGAAAGCCAGCAACGCTTGTTTCGCGTTGTCGGTGTCGAATGGCGTGTGCCAGTCTTGGTAGCGTTGTACGTTCAGGTCCGAGAGTTTCTCGCTGAGCCCCATTAGCTTCGCTATTTGCGTTTTTGATTTCGTCTTCAGGACGTCAATCAGTTCCTGAGAGTGCGAGAGGAACTCCGGTTCCGTGTGTTTCTTGGTATACGACTGTGGCTCGTAATCCAGGGTCTTTGCTGGAGAGAGAACGATGATCATTGCAAAATGTGGGGCGAAAGTACGACTTGAAACCTGGACACGAGGCCCTCGCAAGGAGTGGAGCAGGGCGAGGAAGTCTCCAGCAAGCTTGGCAGCCGAAAACGAATAGTGCCTCGCAAGCATGGTAGGGCGGCTAGACGAAGAAGCAAAGCCGGTCACGCGGTCAAATTACCTTCGAATCGACGAATCAATTGAAGGTAAGCGAGACGTTCAGGCCAAATCTGCGATCGCCAGCATGACGACAGTGCAGACGCACCAGAAGCTGATCACCCAAGTGTGGTCGAGTGAACGTTGCATGGCTTGGGGAGGCTCGTCGTCGGCCCCCTCTTCTCGGCGGCACATTGTCCAAGCAGCCGGAAGTGCAAATAGTGCGAGGATGCCAGCGGACGTTGCAATGACACCGAAACGGCGTAGCAAAAACATGGCCAGCACAACGCCGAAAAGGAGACAAGCCAGAGCGGCGGTACAGACAACCAATCCACCCGATTGTTTGGCTTGGCCGATTTTGGAATTGGGCTCGTCGTTCGGAAGTGAGGTTTCGCTGGCCAAGTCCTATACCTCCACGAGATCTTCTTGGTCCAACGGAGTCATCACCGAAAGTGATGGCTCCTCAACCTCGGCAACCTTCAGGGCGGATGTGTTCTCGCTAGTCGGAGCTTCGTGGGGGTCGCTTTCGCTCGATTCCGGCTCCAGCTTTTCTGCAATGACGGTGGTGTAGTAGGCTAAATCCTGCCAGTAATCGTCTCGGCGAAGGTAGACGCGTCGGGCTGGTTTTCCCTCGGCTAATTGCCGGAGAGCAAAGCGGATGTTTTGGATTGGGCCCGCGAATCGGCTGCTGATTCGTAACAGATCGAACAGAATCAGCGGCAGCAGGAACAGAGATCCCAGCCACGCGGGGGCGTTCAAGAGCAAGCTTTGCTTAACGACCAGGCTGAACGGTTGGCTGGGTTCATTCAGCATCAGCCAGCCGATGGCCAAGATTTCGAGTACCACCATGCAAAGGCACCAATACACGATCGCTCGGAAGAGCAACTCGCCCTGGACGGGCTGGTCGGTGACAATTTGGCTGCGGCGTGAACCAAGCATTTCGTACTTCCTGTCGATTTCCTCTTACTTAAAAGGTTAGCTCACGTCGAAATGAGCGGCTCGGCTGTGATTGAGTTCAGACGTGGAGTGGATCCGTTTTTGCGGGTCGTAACTTTTTGCATACCTCCCGCTTTTCATGTCTTATGGGGTAAGCTACACAGTCCGGCGGAAACAGATGAAAATCGAGGCAATCTTCAGACGAGGTCATCCATGCGAGATATCGGCAACGCGACAACAACAGCCTTGGTCCTTGCGAGCAGCTTGCTCGTTTGCATGCTCCTAGGGTGTGGCAAGGCCGAATATGAGAAGGCCATGAATGAACGGATCTCAGGGCTCGCATTCGAGTCGAACTTCATTGAGGGGCTGCAAACTTCTCCGACTGAGATCATCTCGGATATTGCTGAACTCCGGCTACCTACATTCATCGACGAACGGGCCACGACGTTCACCAAGAATGCGAAGAACCGACAGGGACTTCGAATTGACAAGCGACGTATCCAGCCGCCAGGGATTGAGCTACCGGGCTTCCGCTATACCTACGAGTTGTTTGTCGACCTCGGTGGAAAGAACAACACGCATCCCGTCTATACGTATTTTGCTTCCGTGCCTGGTTCCGAACCGATCCAACGTGTCACCGGTAGAATTCGCCGCGGCGGATGGGAGGATGTGAGCCTCGACACCCCTGAACGTCAAAAGATCCAGTTCAAAAAGCTGACCGTCCGAGGCAGCCAAGAATTCGAAATGGATCAGGGCGGAGGCGAGATCGAGAAGAAAGCTGGGCAGCTAGAGATCTATATCCACTCAACGCCAGCTCACCATATCATCATTGGCTTCCGTGGTACCAACGAGGCTGCCGAGGAAGTTGGGATGTTTGACGTCGTTCCCTACTCGCTCGGAACGCTGACGGTATTGGACGATGGTGGCGGGGAAGAAGACGATTCCTAGTCGCGTCCTAGTCGCAATGAGCCGACGAAGGTGAGGCGTGCGCGGCGTTAACTTCGACTCCGTCAGCACGACTACTCCGGCACGACGTCGATGAACACCAATTGCGGCCGACACAAGAATCGCAGCCGAGGCGCATCTCGTCGCTCCATTCCGACACCTCGTGACACAACAAGGTGACGGTCGCCGTCGAGTTGCGTGTGTCCGGCGGCCCATGCTCGTGGAACGCGCGAGAAAGTGACGAGCGGTCCGATGCATGGCAGTCGAACTTGACCGCCGTGAGTGTGACCGGCAACGAGCAGGTCGGCGTCCATCTGACCGCTGAGTGCGTAGTCCGGAGCATGCCCAAGGACGATGTGCAGTCGCTCGCTGTTGCGTGACCTTGAAGATGCCTGGATCGAGGCGGCTCCGGTGACGACGTTTGAGGCTTCTGCACTAGGTCGACGAATGACCAAGCCTGGATCAAAGCTGTCTTCGATCGACAGCCCCGTTACGTCGAATGTTTCGCCCGCGACCGTTCTTGTCTCTCGAAATCGCTGGACGTCTAGACCCTCGAAAATCTCTGGCCAACGTTGGAAGTCCGTGTTCCCGCCAACGCCGCAGACTCCCAGCGGAGCGGCAAAGTTAATTTTGCGGAGATAATCCCGCATTGAAACGCATAGCTTCTCCCAATCCTGCTCAGAATCTGCCTGCAGGTAGTCTCCTGCCATCAGGATCAGGTCTGGCTTCTCCTGCATCAAACGGTCCAGGCTCCGCTTCTCGTAGGCGGTGAACTTATCCGTCTGGAAATCTGCCAAAACCGCGATGGTCATCGGCTGGTGGATTTTCGGCGAGCGAATTTCTATGCGACTAACTTCAAGTCGAAACGG
>CAYQMZ010000803.1:3323-3805 GCA_964418725.1 uncultured Pirellulaceae bacterium | reverse complement strand
AGGCGGGGCGGTCTTTGAAGAGTGGCGAATCGAAAACGTTGCCGACCGCGTGCACACATTTGGAACCGCTGTCTTGGGGCTAACACTTGAGTGCTGTCGTTGCCACGACCACAAGTATGACCCAATCTCGGCGCGGGACTATTACTCGTTGTCAGCGTTCTTCAACTCTATCGACGAAAGTGGCGTATACGATCGAACCGCCAAGGTTCCGGCGCCGTCGCTGCTGCTTCCGACAGATGAACAACAGGCCGAGCTCGATAAGACCAGGCGAGCACTAACGGTGGCTCGCGAAGAGTTCGACGCTTCCATGGTAACGGCACGAAATCGTTTCGAGAAATGGAAGAGCGACGCTGGCGGTCAGAACGAGCTTCCTGATTTGTCGCTGGCGCTCAGTTTCGACAAGCCGTTCGAAAACAGCATGAAGGAAATCTATCATCCGTCGGTCAATGATCGCGGTTGGACGACTCCGCTAAGCTCCGTGG
>CAYQMZ010000803.1:2778-3313 GCA_964418725.1 uncultured Pirellulaceae bacterium | reverse complement strand
GATCACCCCCCACGGCATCAAAGCCTTCGACCGCTGGACCCCGTTCACCGTCGCGATCAGTCTTCGTGAGGCGAATCGTGTCGCTGATCGATCTGTGATTGCACACCATACGCGCGGTACTGATTGTGGTTACAACGGTTGGGATCTTACGATCATCGACGGGCATTTAGAGTCCAGGATGTATCGCGTTTGGCCGGGCAACGCGATTGGTGTGAGAACCAAGGAACCAATACCGGCAGACACATGGCAACAAGTGGCCGCCACATACGACGGTTCTTCTAAGGCTAGTGGATTGAAGCTATTCCTAAACGGTCGACAGCTTGAAACGATTGTGATCCGCGACGATCTGAAGAAGAGTTCGAACGTTGTCGTCGACCACGGCGGAGAATTCGTGCTAGGCCAGCGATTCCGCTCTCGCGGACTTGCCGGCGGCTTGGTTGATGACCTACGAATCTATTCGCGGAATCTCTCGCCGGCGGAACTGGTGCACCTAGCGACAGGTGAAGACCCCACTCCCACCTTTGAGTACTACACC
>CAYQMZ010000803.1:0-2768 GCA_964418725.1 uncultured Pirellulaceae bacterium | reverse complement strand
ACTTCACGTCCGCAGTCGACGAAGAGGTCAGAAAATCGTTCGCAAGCTTGAATGCGGCTCGGCACGCTTTCGTGATGGCCGAGGAAGCTGCGATCGAGATTCCGATTATGGATGAGACCATTGAGCCTCGCGAGACGCACGTGTTGGCTCGAGGACAGTACGATGCGGAGACCAATGACGAAACACGCGTTGGTCGTGAGACTTTCGCGTCAATTCTGCCTCCATTTCCAAAAGATGCGCCCCGAGATCGGCTTGGTTTGGCACAGTGGGCGACGGCTCCAGACCATCCGCTGACGGCTCGCGTTTTTGTGAATCGCTTGTGGAGTAATTTCTTTGGGCGAGGCCTTGTGCGACACCCGAGAACTTTGGCTTACAGGGTGAGTTGCCTGCGAATCAGAAACTGCTGGATTGGTTGGCCCGCGACTTTGTCGATAACGGATGGGACATTAAGCGGCTGTGCAAGCAGATTGTTCTCTCTGCAACGTACCGGCAAGACTCGGTAGCTGACGAACGGGGAATGGAGTCTGATCCGGACAACCGCGATCTAGCCCGCGGTCCGGCCTACCGACTTTCAGCCGAGCAGATTCGAGATGCGGCGTTGGCGACGTCGGGTTTATTGAATCCGAAACGAGGCGGTCCGCCGGTTTCTCCTTATCAAGCTGGAGGAGACTTGTGGAAGGAATCCAATGGAATGTCACCACCATATCAGCAGTCTGTTGGGAAAGATCTGTACCGACGTTCTCTGTATTCCGTTTGGAAACGCACGGCTCCGTTGCCGAACATGATGGCGTTTGACGCGGAATCGCGAGAAGTTTGCATTGTGAAGCGAGCTCGAACGAACACTCCGCTGCAGGCGTTGGTCTTGATGAATGATGTGCAATTTGTAGAAGCCTCACGCAAGCTTGCCGAGCGAACAATGGGCCGACAAGGCGAGGATGCCGAAAAGATCGGCTGGGCGTTCGAGACGCTAACGGGACGAGCACCACATGCGAAAGAGACGACGTTGTTGATACGTCTTTTGACGGAAGAGCGGGATTACTATTTCAAACACGAGGATGAAGCCGCGAAGTTGACAACATTAGGGGAAAGTGAACCGCCGGAGCAATTGGACTCCCGCGAGTTGGCCGCGATGACCACCGTGTGTCAGGCGATTTTGAATTTGGACGCCACAATTTGGAAACGTTAACCATGAGCATGTACAACCCAACGAATTTCCATGCACGTGATCCTCGGCGCGATCCGCTATCCGTGAATCGCCGACACTTTTTCCGGTCCTCCGGTGCAGGTATCGGTGCGGCCGCATTGGCTTCGATGTTGGGAGATGCAAAATCAGCAGATGCTGGCACGCATTTCGAGCCGAAGGCCAAGCGGGTCATCTATCTGTTCCAGTCCGGTGGCCCGGCTCAGCAGGACTTGTTCGATTACAAGCCAGTGCTGAACGAGTTAAATGGCAAGGAGTTGCCTCCACAAATTCGGGGCGAGCAGCGATTGACGGGGATGTCTGCCAACCAGTCTTCGCTTCCCCTGGCTGGCTCACATTTTAAGTTCAAGCAACACGGTGATTCCGCTGCGTGGCTAAGCGAGTTGTTGCCGTACCACCGCGAGGTGGTTGATGATCTGTGCTTCATCAAGTCGATGCACACGGAGGCGATTAACCACGACCCTGCAATCACGATGTTCCAAACGGGTTCTCAAATCGCAGGGCGACCGTCACTGGGCGCTTGGTTGTCTTACGGACTTGGCAGCGTCAACGAAAACTTGCCGGCATTTATCGTCTTGGCGTCGGCAGGGCAGGGGGGCCAACCACTTTATGCGCGACTGTGGGGCAGCGGATTCTTGGATTCGCGGTATCAAGGTGTGCGTTTCCGTGCCGGCAAGGAGCCCGTTCTTTATCTGTCCAACCCCGACGGAGTTTGCCACTCGCGTCGTCGAGCTCAGTTGGATGTTGTGAATGCACTCAACCAACAACAGTTCGAGCGAGAGTTGGATCCGGAGATCGAATCAAGAATCGCCCAATACGAAATGGCGTTTCGAATGCAGACCAGTGTTCCATCAGCGACTGACATTTCTGATGAGCCCCAGTCGACGTTCAAGTTGTATGGGGAGGACGCTAAAAAGCCCGGGACGTTCGCGGCGAACTGTCTGTTGGCCCGTCGCCTCGCCGAACGCAACGTTCGGTTCATTCAGTTGTATCACCAAGGCTGGGACCAGCACTCAAACTTGCCAAAGGGCATCAAGGGACAAGCGAAAGAGACAGATCAGGCTTCCGCCGCACTCATTAAGGACCTCAAACAACGAGGGCTTCTGAAAGACACGCTAGTGATCTGGGGTGGCGAGTTCGGACGGACCTCGTATTCGCAGGGAGTGCTGACGAAGACCAATTATGGCCGTGATCACCATCCTCGCTGTTTCACAACCTGGATGGCCGGAGGCGGTATCAAGCCCGGAGTCAGCTACGGCGAGACGGACGAGTTCGGCTACAACATTGCAAGCGACGGCGTTCACGTTCATGATTTCAATGCGACCATCTTGCATTTGATGGGAATTGATCACGAGCGACTTACCTACAAATACCAAGGTCGTCGGTTCCGGCTAACGGATGTTCACGGGGAAATCATCGACGACATTCTCGCCTAGCGATCTTTGTTGAATGCACTCTACGCCATCGTCCATTCCGTTTGTTACACGCTCATCAATCGACCTAGTGTCCCGAGTCATTGATTCGTTTGATTCGTAGGTCCGGTTCCTACCTTGTCATTACCCACAAG
>CAYQMZ010000802.1:0-3812 GCA_964418725.1 uncultured Pirellulaceae bacterium | reverse complement strand
GTCCCAAGCCATTCGACTAAGATGTTTGCGGCTCAGACAACTCCATGGGCCCTTAACGAATTCCTTTTTTGGTTCTCTTCCGCCAAACAAAAAGCAGGAAGACTTGGATCCCAACCAAAGCGAAAAACGGGAAGGTTCTTCTACCTCTAATCCAGCACTTTGCAGACGTATCACTGGATGCGTGTGTTGAATGATGAAATGGAGGTGACAATGAAGAAGAGAAGAAAAAGACAAGGGCCTAGAAGTAAGAAAGAGGAAATCTGGTGTGCCAAGCGAAAGGCTTTGCACGGTAGCTGGTTTCTTATTCTCTACTGGGCTCTGATGAGAACAGCAATGTTTCTCGCCAACTAGACATCCTTGCCGGGCCGTGTTACTCCCCAAGAGTAGCACGGCCCTCTTCTTATCATGATCATTCGGATGAGACAAACCGTTTCGTTATCGACTTGGTTTTGCACGGTTCACAACAAGTCTGAGAACTGAATTCCTTGCTCGTGTTGAATGACTTTTGGAACCAGACGAAGCTACCGGATACTGGATCCCCAGATCGATGGCGTCTGATTCAAGGATCCGCAGCGCGAGCCGACCGTTGCCAAGACATTGTTCTTGAAGCACGGACTGCGCCACTTCCGCATCCACAATTGCCCATATGGGAACTTGCAGCTGCTCTGGTCGTAGCGATACCTTCTCGCCGCGGTCGGAGCGTAGCCGAAAAAGACACAGTCCCTCTGGACCAACCAATCCTTCGAATTCCCTAGGCATTCCAACTCGTACCACACTTGGCGCGTTCGAGTAAAGTTTCACATCGAACCACTCAGAACTGCGTTGCCGGTCACTTAGCAATTGTTGTTGATTCGATGCATGACTTCTTCAAGAGCTTCATTTAATGCCTTGGCAATCTCCCGATAATCTGTCGGTCGATCAGCGGAGACAGTGATGCGAATTTCGTCTTCAGTGAAGAAGACCTGTTTGGTACGTCCCGTTTCAACAGAGTTGCCTTGCCTATCGCGAACGATTTTGACGGCGTTCTTATGGGTCAGCTTGCTTCCGCTATTTGCAATTTCTGCGTGCCGTTGCTGGTCATCATTGTCCAACTTAGAAAGCTCGTATCCGGCACGAGCTGAGATCTCATTTGTTTCAACCTTCTCCTGTAGTTCGGGAGAAAGATTCAGTAACGCCAACGCTCGGGAGACTCGGGCCGGACTGACGCGGAGCTTCCGGGCTAACTCACGCTGTCCCCAATCGTTAATCTCCATGAGCTCTTGGAATGACCTCGCTTCTTCTACAGGTTTCAGGTCAGCTCGGAGCATGTTCTCAATCAGTTGTTCTTCGAGAATTTCGCTGCGAGTCAAATCGTCGTCATGGAAATAGCAATCGACTTCAGGTAGCGAGGCTGCTCTTGCGGCCCGCCATCGGCGTTCGCCTGAGATGATGACATAAGCCTCATTCTCGTCGGACCAACGCACACGAATCGGCGCGATCTGACCGCGATCCTTGAGGCTGTCGCTGAGTTGCTGAAGTTGCTCTTCGTCGAACTCCGTTCGTGGTTGTTGTGGATCGGGCTTGATGCGATCAACGGCTAAGCGACCAAATCGACGATTGGGTTTGCGACCGATGTCGCGGACGTTGGCAACGGGGCTGAGTTGTGGCACCGTGTCCGATCTTCGGGCTCCTACAGACTCGCTCAAATGATCATCGAATTGATTCAGGGCTTGGCGGGTTGAGTTGGACATACTCCTCCTGTTGCTACTAGTGGATGACGGACAGTAACTCGTTGGTCAATTTCGGACGCTAGGTGCCGCATCCTTTGTGCGGCTTTGCTATTCCGATCGTAGAACTCCACCGGTTTGCGACCCGATAACGAGACTTTGAACGCCGCTGCTTCGGGAACTTGCGTGTCCAACACATAGCTGCCGTAGGCTTCTCGAAGTTTCTCGGCATAGCGATTGTGAATGATCAATCTTCCATCAACACGCGTCAGCAGGTGCCCCAACCTGCGCAGCGTTGGATTCAAAGTGCGAGCGTTCGCAATTGCCTGATGGACGGAGCGAATGCCTTGCGTACCAAAGTCCTCGGGTGGCACAGGGATCACGACATGGGTGGCTGCGATCATGGCATTCCAGGAGCAGGCATACAGATTGGGCGGACAGTCAATCAGCACGATGTCGTAGTTTTGATCCGAGAGAAACTCACTCAGCATGTATTGCAAGTCGCCAGTTCGTTCGGGTTCCGGAGCGTTGTGTCTGGCCAATGTGTGATTGGCCGGAACAAGGTCGATGCCATCGAAGCCCGTAGACAGGACGAGTCGTGAACGATCTCGAAATTGCAGTGACTCGTCGAACAACAGTGCGAGCGTTCGCTCTGATGGTAGCGACTCAACGAACTGAGAACCCAAAAACCCTTGGCTGATCGAGCCTTGCGGGTCGGCGTCAACTAACAGTACGCGACGTCCAGTTGCTGCATAGGCTCCGGCCAGGTGGAAGCAAGTCGAGCTCTTGCCACAACCTCCTTTCTGATTGATGAGACACAGGATCGTCATGATTCCCTACCGTGCGTTGCGGATGTTTCCACTGGAAACACTTCTTTGTGAATCGGCGCGTTCATGGGGCAACGATCTCACGAAGGTCGCTCCGTCGTCAAGAAGTTCCGCTCGTTCCTATTCCCGACCTGAGTTGCGGACGTTTCCACTGGAAACACTCGAGCGTCAAACGTCGCGATGGACCGTTGATGTTTCAAGCAGATGCTCCCGCTCAGAAATCTGGCTTGATCAACGAACAGCAAAGGGAGGAGTTGCGCCTCGGAGTCGGTACTGCCATGCTTCGTTTAACTCACTTAAAGCGAGCGGCCTTGAGGGATCGTGAGCCCGGCGCAGCGGTGGAGCAGTTGGATCGCTGCTGATTTAGAGCTAGAGCAAAGACTGCCGTGAAATGACCCACCATGTGTCCAAGGATAACCGTGAAATGAATCCACCAACTATCGTGTTTCGAACTGAAAACTACCGTGAAATGACTCCACCGACCCAGTCGATTTACCGTGAAATGAATCCACCTTCGCCGTGGCAACACCGCGAATCCACTCAGCAATCGCTGCACTGTAAGTACCTTAATTGTGTGTACTTCATAACAACGTGGTGGATTCTGTGATTGCTTCCGATCAGACAGCCACGCAGTCAGTTGACACTACCGAGTTCGCATTCGACGAAATGAATCTATGCGAGTATGGACTGGCTGCTGTAAGCAATCGCCACCTCGACGGTCGAAAGACCGTGATCTTCGAAGATACGGTTTATGATCGAGACAAGCGTAGACAGATGCCGAGGAAACTGGCGATTTCCGGGTCAGACCTCTACGGTCTGCCGACGGCCTTGGACGACGACGTACTTCTCGCCTGCATCCAACTCAGTGACCCCAACAAACTTACTTCTAACAGAGTTCACTTCAGTCGATACCAACTGTTGCAGCTTCTGCGTTGGGATGACTCGACACGGAATTATCGCCGAGTCTCTCAGTCGTTGATGCGTTGGGCCGGTTTGACGATCTACTCGCAGCGGGCCTTCTACGACCATCAGCGCAAGAGTTGGGTGAACCGAGCATTCAGTGTCTTCGACGACGTGAGAATCTATGAACGCGAACTGATCGAAGGAGCGAGCGGCCCACGTACATCGCGGTTGGTCTGGAGCGACTTCTTCTTCAGCAACTTCCAAGCTGGCTATTTGCGCAAACTGAATTGGGATCTGTACCGCAGTCTGGAGAGTCCGGTCGCGAAACGACTCTATCGGTTTCTCGACAAGCGATTCTATCGCCCTGGTCGCGTCG
>CAYQMZ010000801.1:0-3815 GCA_964418725.1 uncultured Pirellulaceae bacterium | reverse complement strand
CCTTTGAGCTCTGAATGCGAAGGCTGGGAAACCTCGCAATCGCTTTGAAATTAACGAGAAACAGCTCGCCACATTTAAATGGGACGAGCTGTTTTGATTTCAAGTCGGGCCGACAGGATTTGAACCTGCGACCTCTGCACCCCCAGTGCAGCGCCTTACCAGCCTAGGCCACGGCCCGATAGACGAAGTATCGCCGAACATTGGCGTTTGATCAACGGCGGCCATAGAGAATTGGATGGCTTGGGGCAAATTCGCGGCAGGACGGTGTGGCAATCGGCCACAGCGTTATAATGCGAGGCCAATTTCACCCACCCCGCGTGATTCATATTGATGGCCGAACAAGAGACATTCCGGCGGTATGCCGAACTGAAGCAGCAAATCAGCAAGCTCGAAGAAGAACTGGATCTGATTAAGCAGCAAGTCTTTCAGTCGGTAGACGAAATGGGTGGAAAATTCGAAAGCGACGCCTTTACGCTGAAGACTCAGAAACGCCCGAAGTACAAGTTTTCTGACGAGTACGAGGCGAAAAACAAAGAGCTCAAAGCACTCAAAAAAGACGAGATCGACAGCGGTGTGGCGACGGTCGAGGGCTACTCCGAATTCGTCACGATCAAGATCACCGAGTGACAGACACTGAACTGACATTCGCTAAGCGAACGTCAAACTGCGAAGGGAAGCGTTATGCATTTTGGGGATAGATTGGCCGCCGCAGTGCGGGATAAAAAGAACGGTGTGCTGGTTGGACTGGATCCGCGAGCCGATCGACTGCCTCCCGCCGTCGCCACTGAATCGGAATCTGTTGAAGACATCGCCGCGGCCTACCAACAATTCTGCTTTGGCGTCATCGACGCGGTGGCTGATCTAGTACCAGCAGTGAAGCCGCAAGCCGCATTCTTCGAACAGCTCGGACCGGCCGGTATGACTGCGTTGGCTGCCGTGATTAAACGAGCCAGAGAACGACAGCTCATTGTCTTACTAGATGCAAAGCGAGGCGATATTGGCTCAACCGCCGAAGCCTACGCCAAAGGTTACCTCGGTGCTTCAACGCCGTGGGGAGCTGACGCGTTAACGGTAAACCCATATTTGGGCGATGACAGCCTGGACCCGTTCGTCCAACAAGCGAAAGCTGCAGATGCCGGGATCTTTGTACTTGTAAAAACGTCGAACCCCGGTGGCAAGTTGTTCCAGGATCAGGTTGCCGGTGATCGCAAGATTTACGAGCACGTTGCTGATCACGTTGAATCGCTCTCGAAGTCAACGGCCGGCGAAAGTGGATATGGCATCGCGGGTGCTGTCGTCGGGGCTACGTATCCCGAAGAGCTGCGTTCACTGCGAGAACGCATGCCGCACACCTGGTTCCTGATCCCTGGTTTCGGTAGTCAGGGTGGAACTGCGGAAGATGTGATCGCGGGTTTCGACCAACACGGTTTAGGAGCTATCGTAAACAGCTCGAGAGCCATCATCTTTGCTCACCAGCGAGCGGAGTATGAGCAGATCGGCAAAACAGACTGGCAGCGGGCCGTGGAACAGGCCACACGGGATATGATCGCTCAAGTGCCTGTCGCGTCGCCGGCGTAGCGTCCGAGTTCTTTGGTTGCAGCAGACCGTGACTTCTTCATTGCAACTGACGGACGTTTCCACCGCTAGGCGAGGGTGCGGCCGCCGTCGATCGTGATTGTCTGGCCTGTGATGAACGGATTGATGGCCAGTCCAAAAATGGTCGTCGCGATGTCTTCCGGTTGGGCATGTCGACCGAGTGGCGTAATGCTTTTGTGTGGGTCGGTGAATTTCTCCCAACCCGCAATCCAACGTGTCTCGACAACGCCGGGAGCCACCGCGTTGATGCGGATCTTGGGGGCTTCGCTCTTCGCCATACCACGCGTCATGTTAATGACGGCGGCCTTCGAAGCTGCGTAGGCAACGGAACTCCCTTGCCCCGTGATACCGGATATTGAACTGACATTGACGATTTGCCCTTGGCTAGACTGTTCCCGCATGATGCGAATGGCGGCACGCATGCAGTGGAACACGCCTTTGACGTTGACTGACAGGATGTCGTCCCACTTCTGGTCGTCCATACCGTCGAGATCCGTGTACGGCACCATGTGAGTCGTCGCGGCGTTGTTCACCAAAATGTCAAGCTTGCCGAAAGTGTTGTGCGCCGTGGCAAACATCGTTTGGACTTGGGCATCATCGGCGACGTTGGCTTGAATCGCTACGGCTCGGCGACCGAGGCCTTCGACAAGCGACACTGTTTCTTCAGCTTCCGCTTGGCTGCGGCTGTAGTTTACGACCACATCGGCACCTTCGCTGGCAAACAGCACGGCCGTGGCGCGACCGATTCCTGTTCCGCCGCCGGTGATTAATGCAACTTGATCTTGTAGTCTGGGGCTTGGAGAATTCGTCATTGCGGCCAGTATGATCCGTTATTGGTAGTTGACTTCTAAGGCTGCATCCAGGCTTGCCGATCCGATGCGAACGTCTAAGTCCTCGGCGCCGTTTGCGGAGAGCCAGACTAACGGCAACGGAATTCGATTGCCAGTTCCTCGGAAGGAATTCGCACTGAGCAGCAAGACGTGTTGGTCTGAATGGCGGAAGAAGATTACGTCCGACGCAAGCAAGTCCGGAGAGACGTTTAACGAACCAGAGTTAGATTTGACTTCGATCAGTGAGACGTCCGTCGGTGCATTGACAAGCTCGATCAGCGAGTCGGTCACGGTGACGTGCAACTCTGTATTGGCGGCTTCGATGACATCCGATGGCTCTTGTGCGGTCGTGTCGTCTGGGCTGGCGTCTACTGGCAACAAATCTTCCGGGCTAATTAGTGCCACCAACTCGTCGTCCAAAAACGCACGTCCCTGGACTCGTTGCCCAGATGCATCGCTTGAGTTACGGCCTCCCCACTGGACGATCAAATCATTGATGCCTGCCGCGGGATCCCACTTCACAGGCAAAGTCATACGGCCATTCTGCACTAGTTCCAAGCGGTTTAGGTTACCGAAGACTACCGACGATTCTGTGTTGCTGAGAAAAAAGTCGAACGGATCGGGGCTGCCGCTTACCGGTGTCAGATGTCCGCCGCGAGAGCTGACTTCGACGCCCAGCAAATTGATTTCGCCAGCTAACAGCACCACGAAGTTGTTTTCGTCCAGTGTTACCGTGGCAAGATCGTTGCGATAGACGAACTTCGCATTCGGAGTCACGTTTGTTGTCACACCGGTTTCGGATTCGCTGTCTTCGCCACCTTCGCCGGATAGATTTGGGTCCAGCGGAGCCTTGGGCACAAGTGCTTGGAAAGTCGAAACGTCGATCGAACGTTCCCGCGCGAACGCTGGAACGACTAGCCATTCGCTGACAGAAGTGAAACCCTGCGTTGACGTAATGTACTCGTTGCGGAAATTGACGCCTTGGTTGTCTGCAAGCCACCACGTTCCGTCCGCGGCGCGTCCGACTTGATCAATCCGGCCATCTTCGTTGAAGTCGACGTGCGTGATGCTAGACCAGTTGGCTTGATGCACCCAACCCGTTCCCCACCGCCAAGTGTGAAGCATGCCTTCTTCTGTGGACGTGCCCACCCACAGTTCGCCTTCTTCGCTGCGGCCGATGATGTCGTCGCGTCCGTCGCCGTTGAAATCTTCTACGCCGACGTCGTGCCAGTTGTCTCGCATTTTCCAGTGGCCCGCGTACTCGGCCGCTCCGAATCCATCAGGGCTGCCGCTCCATGTCCACCACGTTCGATCAGGTGCCATCGCGGAAACGTCTTCGATGCTGTCGCCGTTGAAGTCGCCTGCGATCACATATTGCCATGCGTAGTC
>CAYQMZ010000800.1:0-3819 GCA_964418725.1 uncultured Pirellulaceae bacterium | reverse complement strand
CTTTACGAGTTCCGTGACGTTTTTCGTAGGTGAAAACGGCTGCGGCAAATCGACACTTCTGGAGACAATCGCCAAATTAAGTGGCTTACCATCCGTCGGCGGCAGTCGAATGGAGCAGGGCCACGACTATGCACCGGCGGAGCGTACCGAGTTGGCCCGTTACCTTTTCGGATGGTTTGGAAAACGCCCCCGTGACGCGTACTTTTTTAGGGCAGAGTCGCAGGCTCATTTCGCGTCGCTGTTGGAGCAACGCGAATCCGACCCTGATTTCGCTGAAGATCCCTACAAACACTACGGCGGACGCTCGCCGCATACCCGATCGCATGGTGAAGCGTTTTTAGATGTGATGACCAATCGCATGCAGGCTGGGTTGTTCTTGATGGACGAGCCTGAATCTGCTTTGTCGCCGCAACGCCAACTTTCTCTGCTGGCGCTGATCGCAGATCTGGCGAGCCAACGGCGAAGTCAGTTCATCATCGCCACACATTCACCCATCTTGCTAACGTATCCCGGTGCGACATTGCTAAGCTTCGACGAACAGGAAATCGTACAGATCGAACTGGAAGACACTTCGCACTACCAGATCATGAAAGGGATCTTGGACAACCCTGAAATGTACTGGCAACACCTGCGACCTAGCTCTGAATAAGTTGAACTACCAATCACTTACGACGTCAACATTTTGTCGGTACTCGAAGCGTCGACTTGCCGGCAACATTCGGTCAAGCGATCTCGAATCGAGTTAATATCCGCCTGCCAGCTTTCGTCATCACATTCGGGAGGCGTTAGTTCAATGAACTCGCCAAGCAACAAGATCATTCGCAATACATGGCGAAAGATCATGCCTTCCTGTTTTTGAAATCCTTTGCTGGTGATGTACTTGTTAAAGTTGCCACCGAACTCCAACAATTCGCCGCAAACCCAAACAGGATTGACGCGGACATCTTTGACCCCGGGAAAATCGTGGTCGAAAATTCGTTTCAGTTTGTCCGCCAATGTGAGAACAAAGACACGTTCTTCTTCGAACATGCGCCAACCGGGGCGTTCTTCTTCCTCAGACTCTTGCGTCTGCCCGCCCAATTCTTCTGCCGTTGCCAGCCCAAGCTTGAGCAATCGTTCATCTAGTCGCAGCCTCGCCAGCGGTCCCGGTGGCAATTCGTCATGCCCCGGAACACGGATGCCTTTCCCGACCGAATACGGCAATTGAAGAAGGCTTTCAAATGCCTGGATTCGTTCGGGTTCGTCCGCCGCGCCCAATTGGTTCACCAGATAGACGCCATAGATTGGATTCACGCCGCGAATCTTGAGCAACTTCGGAAGCGTGTCCGTCGGTTCGGCAAGTCTAGGTTTGTACTCAGGGCGCGCTTCCGGCTCTTTCTTTTGCTTGGTCTCTTCTTTGGCCAGCAACTCGGAAAATAGACCAGGCTTGGGTTTCTCTTCCTCTGGTGGTTGTTCGGGCTCGGCGTCACTGCCTTTCGGCGGCTCCGGTGTCAGCTTGACATATCCTGCAGCCCAAAGCGTCACGAGCATTTTGTCGAGCTCACGCTGACCAGCCTCCATCCGCTTGTCGTCCATTAATCGCTTGCCGACCAACTTGCGAATCACGTCAACTTCCGGAGAAGCCTCCAACATGTACGCCAACAATCGCCACGGCAGCGGTCCGCGGCTAGACAAATTTCCGGACGGCGCCGTACGCAGTTGCTCGAACTGCTCTTCGCTCCAATACTGCTGCGTTGTTTTTCGCTTCGGCTTCTTTTTCTTCAGCGCCTTCTTGGCCTTCATCAACCCGGGGTCTTTCGTATCCTCCGGAATCTGGTCGTACTTTTCTTGCCAGCGATGCAGCTTTACGTCGTCTTCATGCGCAAGAGCAAACACGAACCCTTCATCGTCAAACTGCGGCCGCCCAGCTCTACCAAACATCTGGTGCGCATCCGCTGCAGCGATTAATTTCTTTTTGTCCTTGGGACCTTTCAAAATCGATGGCAAAACAACACTTCTCGCTGGCAAGTTGATACCTGCCGCCAACGTCTCTGTGCAGACGCAGATCATCAGCAGCTTTTGCTGAAACAAGTCCTCGACAATGCGTTTATAGCGAGGCAATACTCCGGCGTGATGAACGCCAATCCCACGCATCAGAATTTGTTTCAGCTTCGGGCCCGCTCCCTCAGACCAATCGTATTCGTTGAGTTTGGCCGACAACCGCTTTTTGTGGTCGTCGCTAATGACCCTTTGTCCTTTCAATTGCTCAGCAACCGACCAACATTGCTCGCGGTTGAAGCAGAAGATCAATGACGGTACTCGTCGGTTTTCTTCGTCGCCACTGACCATCCACTGCACATGCTCGTTCAACATTTGGTCGCCGATCCAGCGAAACGACAACGGCACTTTTCTGTCGTGACTTTCCACCAGCTCGATGTTGCGGTTGTGAGCCATTCGCAACCAACTGGTGAATGGATACGCATTGCCAACCGTCGCACTGAGCAACATTAACCGGACGTGTTCCGGTAGTAGGCCCAACGACAATTCCCAAACGATTCCGCGTTCGGGATCGTTGAAGCTGTGAAACTCGTCCATCACCACCGCACTAACATCCGCAAAGTCAAACGCTTCGCGGTGCAGCAATCGATTGAACAGAATCTCGGCAACCACAACCAAGATCGAAGCATCTGGATTCACGCGACGATTGCCGGTAACGAGACCCACGTCATCGGCAGAAAATCCCCAGCGAACCGCCGACTCGCGGATCTCGATCAACTTCTGTTCGGTCAAGGCGATCAATGGCGTGGTATAGTAGGCTTTCTTGCCCGTCTTGAGTGCTTCGTACAGCGCAGCTTCGGCAATCAGCGTTTTTCCAGTTCCCGTCGGGGCGCAGACAAGCACGCCTTGCTTGGACGTAAACCAAGCGAGTAAAGCTTCTTCTTGAACGGGATACGGTTCGTACGGAATCGTATCCAGATACTCGGTGACCAAATCTTCGCGATTCGCTTCAGCATCAGTAGACATAGATTGGGCTTTCGGCTCAGGCTGAGCGATTGGCGAGGAAGAATTCGAGCGCGCGACGATTGGATTCAAAGGCCAAGTTGTCCAGCACGTCCGCGGTTGGCTCTAGGAAATGGTAGTCAGTGATCTCCCCTTCCTGCGCGGCGATTGAATCAAAGCTGGCGACCTCGCATACGAAGAACCCGTCGGTCACCGGAAAGATGGCCCCAGAAAAAGCGTAAGTGTTAGGGAACGAGGTCAGGTATCGCACGGACGTGGCCTGCAAATTGATCTCCTCCAAGACTTCGCGGCGCAACGCCTCCTCCAAAGACTCGTTGGGATCGACGAAACCACCAGGCAGCCCAAACTTTCCTTTGCCTGGATCTTTCGCTCGCGTAATCAGCAACACAAGCCCTTGCTCGTCCGTGATGATTGCACCAACGGCAGTAACAGGGCTGAAATAGTGGGTGTGATTACAGGCCGGGCAACGAAACGGATTCCGACCGCTGGCGTCGCCTTTGCTGCCGCAGACCGGACAATACTGGTACAGATTCGCAATGGGTTGGTTCATGCGACGATTGTGACATGCTTTGCCGTGCTTGACGACAGCAACCAGTGGCATCCGCTGCGAACTGTTGATAACTTGAGCGGAATTCTGGATCGGATCACCCGATGTTCTGATCTCTAGCGTTACGTTTAGCCACCGTGCTGGGAGCCAACTATGCAGCTTGGATTTGTAAGCGCCATCTTGCCTGATGAGAGCCTAGAAGAAGTCTTTAAGATTGCCGCCGACATTGGATTCGACTGCGTTGAACTAATGTGCTGGCCCAAGGGTAAGGC
>CAYQMZ010000799.1:0-3824 GCA_964418725.1 uncultured Pirellulaceae bacterium | reverse complement strand
AAATCGCTGCGGCCGTGACCATCGCCTGCCCGGTCGACTTCATGAATTGGCGACGGTCTACTTCGTGGGCGGTTGGCTCTGGAGAGTTGTCTTCGGGAAAGCTCATCGGGCAATTCTTTCTTGCGAAATTCGCGGTGATCTGCGGACGATTCTAGCGGGATCTATTTTAGATGGATCGTTGCATGGGATGCTCTGTTGGCCGCTAGCTGCAAGCACGTTCGATTGGTAGCGGATCGTCTTGACGCTATCGAACAATAATCCTACTGTGCCCAACGCTAGGATGCGCCGGCCTCGAACAAGGAAGTCTTGAGGAATTTATGTCCCCGCCTGTTGAACCAAGACGTTCACTATCGTTTTCAGATCAACCGTACTCTCCGCTTTCTAACGTGCCGCTGCTAGACATCGGTCGCGAAAACGGTCCGCTGGAGCAAGAGATTCTTGCGGCAATCACACACGTGATTCAGTCGGGCAGGTTTGTGCTTGGTCCCGAAGTGCAGCAGCTTGAGAATCGTGTTGCCAATCTGACGAAGTCTCGACATGCCATCGGATGTGCGTCGGGTTCGGATGCCTTGTTGTTGGCTCTGATGGCGGTTGGCATTGAGTCGGGCGACGAGGTTATTCTTCCTAGCTTTACGTTCTTTGCGACTGCCAGTGCAGTACATCGCCTCGGCGCAACTCCGGTTTTTGCGGACATCGATCCCGAAACGTACAACTTGTCGCCAGCCAGTGTTGCGGCCGCAAAGACTTCTAAGACCAAAGCAGTTTTGCCCGTCCATTTGTTCGGCCAACCCGCTGATATCTCTGGCATTCGTGATGCCGTTGGCCCAAACGTCGCCATCATCGAAGATGCGGCACAAGCGATTGGGGCTGCCTTTGACGGTACACCCGCTGGATCAATTGGTGACGTTGGTTGCTTTAGTTTCTACCCAACCAAGAACCTCGGTGGGTTTGGTGATGGTGGAATGCTGACCACGAATGACGATGAGTTGGCGGATCGTCTACGGTTGCTTCGCGTCCACGGCATGCAGCCTCGTTATTACCATTCAACCGTTGGCATCAACAGCCGCCTCGATACGATTCAAGCGGTCGTTCTGAATATCAAGTTGCCGCACCTTCAGGATTGGTCTAACGCGCGTCGTGCGAATGCCGAGCGTTATCAGCAAATGTTTGACGAGGCGGGACTGCTGGAATCGATCGGTATGCCGGGCGTCGATTCACGAACCAAACACGTTTGGAATCAGTTCACGATCCGCGTTCCTGGTCGTCGCGATGCACTGCGACAGCATCTGGCGGAACACAACGTCGGGTCAGAGATCTACTATCCAGTTCCAATGCACCAGCAGGTTTGCTTCAAGGATCTACCAACCAGCATGCCGCTGCCGGAGACTGAGCGTGCCGCAGCCGAAGTGTTGAGCCTGCCGATCTTCCCGTCTTTGACTGCCGAAGAACAACGCACGGTCGTGTTCCGAATTAGCCAGTTTATGGCCAAGGCAGGGGCCGGTACCTCGAAGGCCGCCTAGCCACCTACGCGGTTGACTGAGCGTCGTTGCCTGCGTGGCGGCGCGGATCTGACTTGCTTGGCGGAGGTTGAATCCACTCGGGCGGAAGTTCGGCATAGCGAAACTGTGCGTAGTGTTTCAGCCAGTCTGCCAAGGCTGACAACGGTGGGTTGTGTTTGTGGCCGTACGGATAGGCTCTAACGCGGTCAGCGAATTGGTTTAGTGTCTCTCCGCTACGACGATTCAATTGGTGTCGACTCAGTTGTCGTTCAACCGATGCCAGCCACGATCGCGCTGGGTGAGGGTCTGCTTCCAAGTAGCGCTTCCACAAAAGCAAAGCCGCAATCAAGCATAACGCGAGCATTGCTTGAATTCGGCGATCCGAAAGAGCACCGAGACGACGTCGAAAACGACGGTCAGCAACGGCCCGTTCGTTCCTCTGACTTACCACTGAATCATCTGTCTCGAGTCGGTTGCCGACAGGCCGGGCTGGACGCTGTGAGGTTGGCGTTTTCAGGTACGCGGCTTTCCCCGGCGTTGCTTCGACGGTGATCCACGTTCGAGATACATCGTCATAGGCTTCGGACCATGCATGAGAATCTCTGTCGGCAATTGACCAACGCCGGTTAGCGCTAACGCGGGGAGCGTAGCCAGTAACGTATCGAGCCGGCACTCCAGACGCTCGCAGCAGCAGCGTTGCGGCTGAGGCGAAGTATTCGCACGTCGCGGGTTGCTTGTCCAGTAAGAACCGAAAGACCTTATCCTCGGCGCTACTGCTTTCCGGCGCGGTAACCGCCAGTTCGTAGTTTTGCGTCAGATAGTCTTCAACGGCCACGACTTTCGCTTCTACGGATTCGCAGTCGGCCGTGACGTAGCGTGAGAGCAGTGCAATGCGTTGAGTATCACTTGTTGAATGCCGATTGGAAAGCACCAAACAGTCGTTTCGGTGGCTAGTTGCTATTCGCGTCGTACAGGTGTGCGGCAGGAAGTAGGTGTAGCGGTGTTGGACATTAAAGCCGCGAGTGAGTATGCCGGTGTCGTCGATTCCAAGAAAAGATTGGCTCGGACTTCCCGTGGCGTACGAGATACCAAGTGGCACCAGTGCCTCACCTCCGCTCCGATTGCCGTTGATTGAAACGGTGGAATAGGGAAGGACGTCGAAATTCGGATTCTCGCTGATGACAAACGCTCGATCAGTGCTAGTCCGCAACGACTCTTCTAAACCGCTCGGTGCATTCGCCATCGCGACCAGCGGCTGCACGTATCGTGTCGGACTGGACCTTGGTTTGTGCCACCTATTTCCATCGTACTGGGTAAACACATCGCTGCGCAGATAGAGGGGGCGAATGTCGGAATGACCTCGAAATAATATTCGCTCGGCACCTCGCAAACGCTGACTCGTCACTGCAGTCAAATGTCCGGCAACGGGAGCGGTCGTATTCTTCTCGTTCAACTTTTCGTGGTAGTTATCAATAAGCCAACGAGCGATCGAGTAATTTGATTTGGCCCAGACTTCGTAGCTCTGCCACGAGAGTAGTCCGGAAATTGCGAGCACGAGGATAAGCGGCCGGAATTGGTCACTGGCGTGCCGTTGTCGGTATCGCCGGACACGCTCGAAGCGATTGAGCTGGAAAAACATGGCGGCCAAAGCAACACCGACAAAGGCTGCGCCGAACATCGCGAGACGAGCCCCGACGTCGATGTAGCTGCGATGCATCAAGCAGATCAGAACCCCCAGTCCCCATACGGGAAAGTGGATTGGGAGCACGTGACCATTCTGTGATTCTGACTTTCCACGATCTCGAAAGAACTCGAGCGACATCGTCAGCAGAAAGAACTCAGCCAAGGACAGAAGGATGCCGGCCGGCAAAATCCAATGGGTGTCTTCCGTGTAGTGCGGTACCACGCTTCGGACGGCACAGAGCATTGGGAACAGAAAGACCAGCGTCGAGAACCAGTTCGAATCTGTGTAGCGAACGCGATCCTTGATGATCAGCGACGCAACTGTGGCGAATACCGCAATCACCGGCAAGACAATCAATCGTCCAACGAACACCGCGAGAGCGGCCAACGCGACGACGAATGTGCGAGCTACGAAATCCTGTTTCACGATCTGGGCCCGATGTCCTGCTGTTACCGCCTGCAGTCAGGCAAGCCAATCTGCATCATACCCAAAATGGGGGTTCCGCAAAGCGTGCTGTCAATTTGCAGACTTGCATTCAACACTTCACCCTCCCGCGGGAACCTCATTCCATTGGAATACGTGTGTTCGCGGGAGGTTCGCTGGTGAGCATCAGCGAACTAGTGGGGAGGAGCTAACGCGTT
>CAYQMZ010000798.1:3486-3834 GCA_964418725.1 uncultured Pirellulaceae bacterium | reverse complement strand
ACCTTCAAAGGACTTGCATCCAGCAGATAGAGTTTTGGCCCACCGTTCGCTTTTAGTGTGAGGACAGATGCTGAGGCACGTTGCCTCGGTAGCTGGCCCGTGGGCCTATGACGATTTTGCTGGACGGTTGCCTTGCCCCTGACTGTCTGGCTTGCCAAGAGGTTTGGCACGTCACAGGCCCTTTTTTTATGCGCCCACGGTAACGCCGATCGCCAGATCTACCGGACGGTAGTAAGTGGACGGCTTGGAAAATTGATTACCTCAGCCACCTGCCTGTCTGTCAGGCCGCGGACTGCGTTGCGAGAGAATCGCAGTCGTGTTAGCTATTTTCAGGTATATTAGTAGATA
>CAYQMZ010000798.1:0-3476 GCA_964418725.1 uncultured Pirellulaceae bacterium | reverse complement strand
ATTACCTGAGCCACTTGCCTATCTGTCTGGCCACGGACTGCGTTGCAAGAGAATCGCAGTCGTTGTTCGCTATTTGCCGGTATCTTCGTAGAGCGGCAAATGACGATAAAAGACCTCCAACGACAGCAAGTTCAGTGTCGTCACATACAACCGCCCGCCGTACGAGCCCCAACGATCGGGGACAGGTGTCTGCGGATTCCAGCTGCCGGCCAAGGCACCTTCCTTCACCTGCGATGACGTCAGCATCGGATGAAGTTGCGAATTCCAATTCGCCCAGTACTTTCCACCCATGTGAAACATGACTTGCGTGGCGTAGTACCAATAGTACGTGTCGCGGCGTGGACGACTGCTGGTCCCAAGCTCGGGTGGGTTCTGCGCCAACGTTCTTGCCCCCAGCAACATGTTGGCGTCGTCGCGTTTCCACCCCGTATACAATCGCATCAGTAGGCCGACCGCCGTAATTGCGCGTGTTGGCTTACGACCGTGTCGTTGCTGATCGGTATCGGGTGCATAAGGGTTGTATCGGAAGAGGTACGGCTGCGCGTCGGATGCTTGGGCCAGATCAAGCCATCGTGAGACTCGGCGATAAACATCCGGCGAAACGGATAGATCCGCCAACTCGCCACTTTTGAGAGCCATCAGCATCCAACCTGAGACACTTGTGTCCGACCCGTAAGCAGGTGAGTACCTCCAACCACCGCGTTTCGGATGCTGGGCTTCCATCGCAAAGTTCAGTGCCTTCTGCGCCGGACCGCGAAGCTCGGGGTCTTGAGTCATGCCATAAGCTTCGCATAACGCAAGTGTTGCAATCGCGTGGCTGTACATCCAAGCACTTCGCGATGAATTCGCATCCTGGTCAATGTACAGGTCGCCATCTTCCTTCTGCCGTTGGACTAGGAAATCGATACCGCTTTTGACTCGCTCCTGATACTTGTCGGCTCGATGGTGATAGCCAGCCCCCAAGTACGAGAGCAATGCCAATGACGTTGCCGCAGTATCGGAAACCATGATGGCGTCCTCGCCGTCCGGCAACTCCGCTTTGCCTTGGGAAAAATTGCGGAAGCTCCAACTGCCGTCCGCCGATTGGAACCGAGAAAGAAAGACAAGGCCCAACTCAATGGACGCCTCGGTCTTTGGTGACGGAAAGCCTCGTTCTCCCGCCAGCTCGTCACCCTTGCGAATAACTCGACGGCGAAATGCCTTCGTTGGCGTCACAACATTGGTCTTCGTCGCGACCGCGGCACCGGGGCGTGTACGACGCAAGAATCGAGCCGGCTGAAGGCTGACCAGTTCGCTTTCATCGCTTGAACTTCGCGAAACGATTCCGACGTCTAGATCTGGCTTGGTGCCAAGGCCACCTATCCCTGCTTCCGCATCCAGATCAACCAACAATCGACCGGTTTCATGTGCCATTGCCTCCGACAACGCAGCTCCTCCAGCCTCCTGCTTGGCGATCCTAGAATCCGATCCGGTTCCAGTGTCACCAGTATCATTGCCTTCCAGTGGATCTGTTTCATTCCCAACCAATTGATCTGACTGATTATTGCCAGGAGCGTTCGCGGCGAAATCCTCCGGATCTAATTCAACATTCGTTGAAGTCCCAACGGCCCTCGGACGGCGGCTTCTACTTGGTGCACCAATGTCAGTCTTGCCGACTGCAATCGATTCTCCGATCTCCCCGGTGTCTCCGCTACGCTGGAAATCAGGCATGGCAAGACCGTCCGGCGAGCCATCGACAACATCGTCACTGGCAACGGCTCCCCAATCGGATTGACTGTCGACGATCGCGCCCGCCGCCGAACGCTGGGCGCGGGCTCCTACGGCGTCCAGTTCGACACCCTGTCGGCTTCCATCCGACGCGCTGTCGCTGGCAAGACTTGGAATATCGGAACGTGACGACGTCTGCACTGCCAACGACCGGGTGGATCGACCGGGTGACATCGTGCCTCCGGCTGCGACGGCAGGCATAGAACTCGACGCACCAGATTCAGCTCGCTGGCTGGCGGCCTGAGCGATTCGTACAGCCCCCATCTCTTCAGCCGATGCAGCGCCAGCTACATCTGAACCACCGGGGATCGCATTCTCCGAAGATTCTGCACGAGCCGTAGCAGTTCCAGATGCATTTGCCTCAGCAGTGTCCGCGGCAACGTCTTGGGCAAGCGGAGAGCCTGCGTTAGGGGCATCGGTGGGCGTTCGCACTCCCGTGTTCCCCGCAACCAAATCATTTCGTTCCAGTGATCGAGGTTGCTCGCCGGTTGAGATTTCCGGTTGGCCCCCTCCCTCCGCACGACCGTTCTCTAGATCAGCGGCAATGCGTGGACTCCCTAGGTCGACTTCCGTCCGACCTTTCGCGGCAGTCACACTCGACGAAGCAGCGTTGCTGGCTCGCTGCTGCAACGTCGCCGCGGAACTGGCTGCTTCGGCCATTGGATTTGATGACCCTGGCACCATCGCCGTGCTGATTGGCTGTGCTTGCAGACTCGTGCGTGGTGCGTTCTCTCGAGCTCGCATTTGGCGGGCCAACGATTGCGTGCTTGGCGAGAGCGCCGGTCCGGTCTTCATTTCCTGCGTCGCCCGTGCTCGGTTGGCCGAGGCACTAGGCATGTTCAGCGGCGTTTCGGGTGCGGCAACTCCACTGTCCAAATTCGAAGCCGCGCCGACTCCTGCTACGCCGATATTTGATCGAGACAGCGCCAACCGAGAAGGCTGCGTCGCGGGCGAAGGCGAATCCGCAGGCGACTCAGCCTCTGCAACGTTTGGGACGTCGGTACTTGGGCTCGAAATCTTTTTCGCTGCCATGCGCGCACGGACTGGCGAGGTACGAGACGCAAGTTTGTTAGCCAGGGATGGCTGAGTCCTTGCATTGGCCCTTGCGATGGCTTGGGACGACGGTGACAAGACCTCGCTGCGTTCGGTCGCAGGTGCCTTTGCGTTAGCTTCGGTTGGTGCAGCCGTCTGTTGACGCTGTACGTTGGGAGCCGTCGCAGTCAGCTGCACGACTGCCGGCTGTGACGGGCTGGGTTCGACCGTCGGAGCATTCGCGGAAGTATCGACACTTCGTTGTTTTTGCAGCGAAGACTTCGACGTGGACCCACTGAGCGTTTCACTTTCCGGCTGTTCTACCTGCGTTCGTCGTTGCGAATCGACGGCAAACTTCGGCTGCAGCTCTACATCCGTCATGGTCGCAGGAGCCCGAGTGCTACGCTTCTTCAGCAGAGTACTATTCGCTTCGATCGACTCTGCGACACGTTTTGATTGGCTCAATCGATCATCAACAGGCGTCTCCGTGGAAGGGAGATTTCGCGGGCGTTGCAATTTGCGTCGCAGCGTTGGCAGCGATGCGACGGCTGCATCGGGGCTTGGAGCGTCCGATTTGCGAGACAACTGGGCTTTGGGAACACGCACGGCCGCCTGCGGCTCGCTTTCCGCCGCCGAGCTTCGCGCCGCCACGGCGTCGGTTCGCTGGTTTGCGCTTG
>CAYQMZ010000797.1:3460-3835 GCA_964418725.1 uncultured Pirellulaceae bacterium | reverse complement strand
CAGTGGGTCAACAACGAAGTGAATTCGCGCCAACCGTGGAAACTGATGATCGCCGAAGACCTACGCAACAACGAGTGGATCACGAAAGACACCAACGGCGGGGGAGCAGGTTTCGATTCGCAATGGTGTGGCAAATTTGTCCACTCGATTCGGGACGCTGTGATTACTCAGCAGGACAGTGATCGCGACATGCAGTCGGTGGCCGAAGCAATCCAACACCAACACAACGGAGATGCCTTCGAACGTGTGATTTACACAGAATCGCACGACGAAGTGGCGAACGGCAAGTCGCGTGTCGCCGAAGAAATCTGGCCGAATTACGCTGACAGCTGGTTCTCGAAAAAACGTTCGACGCTTGGCGCCGCCGTAGTACTC
>CAYQMZ010000797.1:0-3450 GCA_964418725.1 uncultured Pirellulaceae bacterium | reverse complement strand
CCGCTGGTTCGCCGATACGGATCCGCTCGATTGGTCACGCTGCGAGCGATACGAAGGCATCGTACGGCTCTATCGGGACCTCATTCGCCTTCGCCGCAACTGGTTCAACAACACTCGCGGGTTGATGGGCAAGAACGTCAACGTGCACCACGTTAACAACAATGACAAAGTCTTGGCGATGCATCGCTGGTATCACGGCGGCCCCGGTGATGATGTTGTGGTAGTTTTCAATTTCTCCAGCAACGTATTTAACCAGTACCGAGTCGGGTTCCCGCAAGGCGGCGAATGGAAACTTCGCGCTAACACGGATGCAGATGTCTACGACGTCGACTTTGGCGAAGCATCCGTCTTCGATACCGTTGCCCACCCCCACGCCTACGATGGTTTGCCTCATTCCGGAATCGTGTCGTTGCCTCCCTATTCGGCACTTGTCTTTTCGCAGTAGTTCTTCAGCGCGTTAAATTCACTCCGTTGAACCACACGAAGCGTCGAATCCGTACCTTTCTGCTGTTTCACGCTCGTCGCCCAATCTCCTCCAGCGTTGAGCGGCCGTAGACGACGTAAATGTCCTTGCCAATCTCTGGTAGCGGTTCGTCTCGTCAAAGATAATGCAGTGACAGAAAACAGATTGTCACTCTCTAAAGCTCAAAGAGTTGATCGGCTGCGGCCAGGACGCTCTTTGTTCGGTCAAAAATGCGTCGACTAATCCGCCGATTCGAATCACTTGAGCGCCGTGCCCTGCTGTCATGCTCGAAGCTTTGCATTGCGGAGTTTCTTGCCAGTAACGACGAGGAGGCCACGGATTTCTACGGCGAGTCATCCGATTGGATTGAAATCCATAACCCCACGGGCGCCACCGTCGACTTGCAGGGTTGGCATCTGACGGATGATGCCACAGATCTCAGCAAATGGACGTTTGATCGCTCCGCTTCTATCGAGGCCGGACAAAGATTACTCGTCTGGGCGTCCGACCGCGACTCGGTGGATCCAGATGGTGAATTCCACACGAATTTCAAACTGAGTTCCGGTGGCGAATATCTCGCGCTCGTTCAACCTGATGGCTTGGTCGCCTTTGAATACGGAAGTTCCGTTGACGACTATCCAGCGCAGTCCACAGACGTCTCGTACGGAATCGACGCCGACGGAGAAGAACGCTACTTACTTACCCCCACGCCCGGCACGCCCAATGGTGTGGGGACGCTAGGCTTCGTTGCCGACACTAAGTTTTCTGCCGATCGTGGGTTTTACGAATCGCCGTTTGCACTGACGATATCTTCCGCGACTCCCAATGCCACGCTGGTCTATACACTTGACGGCAGCGTTCCGTCAGCGAGCAATGGCGTGCAGATCGTTGGCAATTCACAAAGCACGCAACTTGAAATTACGGTCGACAAGACAACGACTGTGCGTGCAATGGCATTTCGAGACGGTTGGGAGCCCACGAACGTCGACACGCAAACTTACATCTTTGCGGACCAAGTCATACGTCAGACGGGCGACGGACTTCCTGACACGTGGGGGCACGCGGGAGCAGACTACGAAATGGATCCCGAAGTCGTCAACGATTCTCAGTATCGCGACATCATCGTCGATGGACTGAAGTCGATTCCAACACTGTCGCTAGTTTCCGACTTGGACAACTGGTTCGACCCACGCAACGGAATCTACCCCGAAGGCTCCGGCGAACCGATTCCCATCTCAGCCGAACTCGTACACGCCGACGGAACCGAAGGATTTCAAGTCGATGCCTCTGTAGAGATCCAGGGCGGCTCAAGCACAAACCGCTGGAAGTCGGACAAGCTCTCGATGCAACTGAAGTTCAAGCGAGAGTTTGGTGATGCCAAGCTGGAGTACCCGTTATTTGGCGACGATGCAACAGACGAGTTCGACACGCTCGTCATCGACGCAAGGCTCAACCAAGCCTGGCACTACGGCGGAGGCTCGTCACCGACTAGCCAACGGGAACGTGCACAGTACGCGCGAGATCAATTCGTTGCGGACCTGCAGAATGAACTGGGCGGCTTGGCTCCGCACGGACGCTGGGTGCACGTGTACTTGAACGGTATCTACTGGGGCATACACAACCTGCACGAGCGTCCCGACGAACACTTCGCGTCAGCTTACTACGGCGGTTCGGATGACGACTACGACATCATCAAACACAACAACGATGTTGTGAACGGCAGCTTTGCGAATTATCGCAGGTTGCTGGACGCCGTGAATGGCGACACTCGCGACGACGAGCAATACGCACAGATCGAAGAACTGCTAGATATCGAACAATTCGTCGACTACATGCAGGTGAACTTCTACGTTGGCAATACGGACTGGGCTCATCACAATTGGTACGCCAGCTACAACAAAGCCGCGGCGGACGGAAAATGGCGATTCCACAGCTGGGATGCGGAACATGTACTGAAAGGCATCAACGACAACGCCACAGGACGCGATGACGCACAAGGACCGACGCACATCCACGCTCGCCTGATGCGAAACGAACAGTATCGAGTTGCTTTTATGGATGCGGTGCAACGCAACTTCTTTAATGGTGGTGTTTTCACCGTTGATCGCGCGAAAGCCATGTACCGTACGCGGTTGGATGAAGTGTTCGAAGCCTTGGTGCCCGAGTCAGCTCGCTGGGGCGACAACCATCGACGAGATCCGTACACGCGAGACGACGAATGGATGGCGGAGCGAGATCGCTTGATGGATAGCTACTTCCCGCGCCGGACTGATATCGTTGTTGATCAGCTGAGGGACCGCGACTTTTTTCACGAGTTTGACGCCCCACGTTTCAACATTCATGGCGGCGAAGTTGAGTCTGGCTTCGAGGCACGCCTTCGCGGTGTCGGTCACATGATTTACACGACGGATGGTTCGGATCCGCGGACTTCCGAGTCAGCCATCGAATTCGATGAGAGCATCCCGATCACCGCCGACACGCACGTTCGCGTTCGATCCAATGTCGATGGCGAGTGGAGTGCACTTGTTGAAGCACGGTTTTTAGTGCAAGTTGCTCAGGTCCCAGGCGATTTTTCGGGCAACGGTGTGGTCGACGCAGCAGACATTGATCTCTTGTCATTGGCCGTACGGAATTCATCCACCGACAATCAGTACGACCTAGACGAAGACGGCTTTGTTGGGCCGCGTGATACGGAGAATTGGATCCAAGAAATCGCAGAAACGAGACGTGGTGATGCCAACCTCGACGGCAACGTCGACTTTCAAGATTTCTTGATCATGTCGTCTCGGTTCGGGCAAGACGATCAAGGTTGGGCTGATGGCGACTTCAATGGCGACGGTAGCGTCAGTTTTGAAGACTTCCTATTTCTCAGCGCCAACTTCGGATTTAAACGTTAGCGGCGATTCCGAGATCTTCTTAGACGTAACGAACCAAACAGAAGAACAAAGCTGATTCCCAAACGGTCCGGTTCAGGCACACTCGCTAGG
>CAYQMZ010000796.1:0-3837 GCA_964418725.1 uncultured Pirellulaceae bacterium | reverse complement strand
ACCTAGACGCTCAGGTCGATGGTGTGGGGGAAGATGCTAAGCGAGATTCGTTGATCGCAGGCTACGCGTCGCACGCGATGATCGAGATGGGCGGCTCAGCGGTTCCCCTACTGGCTTCGATTCTGTCGGACGACCAGGCAGAAGTCCGCGCGTGGGCCGTATGGGTGCTGGGAGAGATTGGATCGGATGCTGCGGTGGTAGCACCAGAGCTTCAGCTGTTGTTGGGGGATGACGAGAAAGTTGTGTCCGACGCGGCAGCGGAAGCACTCGTAAAGATTGGTACGCCTTAAATCCGCAGCACTGGTTGAGCGAAAGTTGTTCCCGCTCAACCAGTTCTACGAATCGTTGCCCTTTGGCACTCTTAGGCTTCTCTAGTTTTCGCCTTGGATGCTGCGGATGGCGTCTTTCAGTTCCTGCATCTTTAGCTCGAGACCTTTGAACTGATCCTGGATACCACGTTGCTCCGTAGCTCGAGGGTTTGCGTTCGCTCGTGGCAGGCTGGGTGGCATAAGGCCGCGTAGCAAGCGTCCGCCGCCGTTCAGCTGGCTTTCGACCAAGGGTTGTAGGTCTTCCGGCAACTGCTCAAGATCAGCCTCTGTCAGATTCCAACTTTCGTTGCCGCGATCAACGGAAATCTTGGCCGGTTCATCGCCCTCGCGATCGACTTTGACGGTAACCTCTTCACCACCGGGCAATGAGAATGAACGGGTCGTGGAGGACTTGGATCGCGACCAACTTTGACCCTGGCCGGGTGCAATATTCTGCAGGTCTTGAAAGTCCATCATGATTCCCGGGCCCAATCGACGCCAGCCGTTGGTACCGTTGCCAAACTGCTGCTGCATCTGCTCGATCGCATTTTGCATTCGCGCTTGAAGCTGGTTCATGTCAACGTTGCCACCGTTCAGCGGCAGGTCGATTCCTGGAAGAGCAAACGGGTTAACAGCGTTCTGCCCCAGTCGATTTCCGAAGCCGTGGCGTCAACTTCAGCGTTTTTTGCTCGCCGGCATGAATGACGGTCAACGTCATCTCATTGTCCTTGGCCTCGTTCACTGCCTCGATGAGGTCGCGGACCGTCGACAAAGGATGGCTGTTCGCCTCCAAAATAATATCGTGGCGTTTCAGGCCGGCACGGCCGCTGGGAGAATCATCTAGAACGCTGTTGACCAGTAGCCCAGTCTCTTCGTTCAAGTGCAGATGAACCTTCAATGCCTCGGGAGCCGGTGCACAATCGATTCCAATGCGATAACGGTTCTCGATTTGCTGTTGGCCGAAGACGGCTATTTGCGGGTTACCTGGACCGAAACCAGGTAGGTTTTGGGCGACGGCCGGAAGTGCACACGCGAGTATGGCGGCGACTCCCAAGGCCGATAGATGCGTTCGTTGAATAGGCATGAGTTGATTCCTTTGTTTACTTTCCAGGTTCGAACCACAAGTGTTCGGCGGGCCTTACTGGAAAAGCTCTTGATAGAAGTAGTCAATGGGGACCAAGACTAACCGACCATCGGGTAGTCGCACGCGTGTCATCGTTCGTTGCTGCCGTAGTTTGATGCCGTTGGCACGCAGCTCATGCAGCAATTCTGGCGGAACATCTGAACGCCCCAGTTGTTCCTGCCAGTTAGGGCTTAAATCTGACGCATTGACGAGTGGCAAGTCGACTTGCTTCATCTCGCTGCCGGTTGAATCCGACACCAGGAACGGCATCGTTTCGATTTCTCCGGCGGGCGCTTTGGAGATATTCGGTACGTTCGTGGACGCAGGGTTTTGGTTCGATGGATTGTTGGCCCAGTTTTGTGGTGACGTATCGCCCTGCAGCCACAAGCCCAAGCCGTACCCAAACCCGAGCGACAAAAGCACCACCGCCGCCAGCGACATGACGCTCCATCCGCGATTCGAAGACTCCGTACGGGATTGCGTGTCTGATTCGTTCGGCGCGTAAGGTGTTGGTCTGTTGACTGATCCGGAATTGTGTTCCGTAGGTTCTGTGCCGCTGCCAGACTTGCCAGAGCCTGACGCGTTGAAACTGCTGGTCAAAGCAACGTTTAGGGCATTATCATCGGCGTCGGAAACTGACTGTACGAAGCCACTCATTTCCTGTGCGAAGACTTGCGATTCAACATACGCTAACGCAAGCTCTCGCCAGCGATTCTCCGAATCACACATCATCAGCAACTGTCGTTGCTCGTTCGTCGACAGTTCGCCGTCGACCATCCGATCGATTTGCAATTGTTTGTCGATGTTATTCATTTGGATTCAATTACTTCCAAAGCGACCATTCGCTGTCGTAGATTTTTTCGCGCCCGGTGTAAGCGAGACTCAACTGCACTTTCGGTGGTGCCTAAGTGTTCGGCAATTTGTTTGTAGCTCCAGTCTTGCGTGTACTTCAGCATCAAGATCTCAGCTTCCTTCGGGCTAAGTTGCTCGACCCCCTGACGAATAAGTTGCCTTCGCTCATTCGCCAGTAGCCAGCTCAATGGATCCGGCGTGTGTTTTTGAACGGCGGACGAACGCAATTGATCGGCGTAGCGCTGTTCCATGTTTCGTCGCCGGCCATGTTTGCGGCGATACATGAGCGATTGCCGGACAGCAATCTGATACAACCACGGCGCGACCTTTTGTTTGTCTTTCAGCGGTGCCTTTTGCTTGAGCACCGCCATCGATAGCTCCTGCAGGATTTCGTCCACAGCTTGGGGCTCCTTGCACCGAGCTGCTATCACCGTGCGCAGCCACGATCGGTGCTGCTCCAAAATTGCAGCCCAATCCAGTGGCCCGTCAGCATCCGTTTCGGTTGCGTTTGGGGCACCTGCGGGTGACTGTTTGTTTGACGGTATGTTGTTCATTGGACGCTTGATAGTTGCCGATCCCCCCGGGGCCTTGCAGGAAAATTACGAGAACATTCCGACTATCGCTGCCGGTCTATGTCTGGCTGACGCGGTGGAAAATCAAAGAACTCGGCGAGGAAATCCTCAAAACCCGCATTTGGTTTTCGGTGCTTTTGACAATTGGTTCGATTTCAGCGGCGCGTTTTTCGCCGATTTGTGGATCTTCTGCCAAGAGATCTAAACGACAACACGTGCGGATACGCGAAAGGTCGGGGTGTTGGGTTGTTTGGGAGGAAACGGGGACTTCTCCGCATCTTTACGACGCGGTTCCGCATTCCTATATTCGTACGCTGCTGTGGCCGATTCGCGTGTTCAATGTGGGTTGGCTGACACGTTTACCGACGTCCCAAACCTTCGAAAAGACATGTCGGTGAACACTCTACGGACCCCGGCGTTCTGCTGAAGCATGATCACTCAGATTGCGGATCGATTGATCCTTCAACCTACTCGTAATCCCATTTCGTCGTTCGGCAAGGATCGTCGTGTGATCCGCTATTCCAATGGTGAATTGGAAGCTTGGACGCAACGCATTGGTACGACCAGCAGTGACGATGCCGACGTCTTTGTGTTGAAGTTTGCCGGAACCGACGAGCGAGCAGAACGAACGAACTACCAGCCGCTCAGCAGTTGGCCTGACTTGCGAGGTGAAGTGTGGTCAGTGAATCCACCAGGGTACGGTGGAAGTTCCGGGCGCGCCACGCTTCGGACGTTTGCGGCGGCTGGCAAAGCTGCCTATGACGAGATCGCAAAGGTCGCAGATGGTCGCCCGCTTGTGTTGATGGGTACCAGCCTTGGCACGATCACGGCACTCTATCTGGCTGCCAGGTATCCGATCAGCGGAATGGTTTTGCGTAACCCAGTTCCATTGCGACAGTTGATCGTCGGCAAACACGGTTGGTGGAACCTTTGGGTGGGGGCCATGTTGGTTTCGACGCAAGTTCCTGACTCACTGTGTAGC
>CAYQMZ010000795.1:0-3838 GCA_964418725.1 uncultured Pirellulaceae bacterium | reverse complement strand
TGAGTTCGACACAACACGCAGCGTGTGGATGCCGGCGGAACGGACTTCGTAACCGACAATCCCAAGGTCGAAGTTCTGGGCGCTGGTGCCGGTTTCTAAGAGATCCGTGGCACCGGTAGCAAGCAATGTCGAACCCGTTGCGTTCCGCAGTTCGAGGCTTTCGTTTGAGTAGTCTGCACCCGCCAACCCTGACAGTAATATGTCCACTGTTTGCCCGACGTAGTTTGTGAGGTCCAGCGAGTAAACGTCCTCGTCTGCCACGGCGGCACCCGAACGGCTCACATTGATGTTGTCGATCCACCAGCCTTCAAAGTTGTTACTGTTGCCATCAACGGAATCAAATTTGAAGATGATTTGGACGAGTTTGCCTGCGTACTCTGATAGATCGGCTTGGATGTTGATCCACTCACCACGCGTGTCCGGTGGAAGCGATCCGTCAAAACGATCAAGTACAACCTCATCAACGGAACTCGTCAGGTCGCGGACGATAACTTGCATTCGCTCGAAGGGAGCTTCCGCGTCTTCGACCTCGACCAACGTATCAAACGAGAGTGAAAACTCACTTGCCCCTGACAGGTTGAAGGGTGGGCTGATCGCTTCGCCCTCCACCTGCGAACCTGTGTTGTAGTTACCCCTCACAAAGCTCAAGTCGTTCAAGATGTGCCCATAGCTTGCAGCAACCTCACCGGCATTGTATCTCCTGCCTTTGTGAAAACGGAGAAGGGAAATGTCACCGTCAAAGTCGCCTGTCAGCGTCGTATTGGCATCATTGGCGAATCCGCCGTTGGCTCTGCCGAGTCCAGCATCATCTGAGCCGCCCCAGTCCGAGATAACGCTGACCGCACTGACGGGGCTGCCGACTTCCGTTCCGTTAACGAAGAGACGCACCTGGTTTTCCGCGACCGTAATGTCCGGGTGTATCGAGACCACGACGTGGTGAAACTTGTTTGCATCTTCCTGGGGATCGAAGGCAAAGTTGCGAATGACCCGACGCGTATCGTTGTTCGAGTTTTGGACGCGAACTTCTAAGGTTTCGTCGACTAGCAAAATTGCCGTTCCATCAACGTTGCCTCCCGTCTCGAACAAAACGTGCGTGCCGGTGAAGTTCTCTGGTCGGAAAACTAGTTCGAAGGTGGCGTCTCGCTCGGTCACGTCATCGCCGAACGAGTCTTCTAGCGATTCCATCGTCGCTCCGCTGCCGACGTTGTACCACTCTTCAACGCCTGCGAAATTACTGGAGGTTCCACTTTGTGTTGCATTAGACGTTGGGGTAAAAGTCCACCGAGTGTTGGCTCGGTCGTTGACGGTCGATTCCCAAACGCCGTTGGCAGAATTGTCGAGGTTGGCTTCCCAGTTCAGCGTGCCGACAAGGTCCGCCGCTTGCTCGGCTTGCCCCAGGTAAAGTGCTCTGCCCGAGTGGTTGGGCAAACCGTCGTCAGCACGACCGTCGCTGACGTGCCATAGATCTGTCAATCCGAAAGCCACTGGACCTTCAAATGACTCTTCGAAAATCGTAGTTCGATCGACGGCTACTTCCGTTTTGCCAATCGCTGCGAATCGTGGAAAGCCTTCGATTGCCTGTGCCGAGAGATTGACCGGGTCGGCGGAACTGCTGTCTCCGACTGTTTGTTGCAACTCGGTATTGCGATAGACGTTCGCTGTAAACTGGGTGGGCAGGTTGGAAGTAACGCGAAGTGTCGAGATGCCGTCTAGTTCGACAGAGGTCGCTGGGACGATGACTGAGCCACCTGGTTCGCTTGCAGTCACGGTGAAACGCTGCTCGTTGGCACCCAAGTATTCGACCGTAAGGAATGCGCCGGAATTGCTAGGGCTTACGACCGCTGAGAATTGTTCGCCGGTCGACGCTTCAAATGTAAAATCGCGTTCGTCGCACGTCGCGTCAGTGATGGTTCCCGCGTTATCTAAGCTGGCGAATGCCAAGCTTCCGAATGGAGCGAGTCGAAAGAATTCAGCGGTCGTCGAGATACGAGGCGTGCCTAGCGGAGATACACTAAGAAGCGTTCGTTGTTCGAGCAATTCGACAAACCGACTTCTGATTCGCGTACTCGATTGAGATCGACGCCTACTCATCAAATGGCCCCATGACTGGCGGAACCACGTCCAAGTGCATCAAATTTGGAAGCACTGAATGGCGGTACGGTTCCGATACTTGCGTGAAGTAGAAGGGGCATACGAATCGCGGCCCATGGACCCTGACAACGTAATGCTGTCCCACATTTTCGTCAACGAATTTCGCACGGGATTGCCACATTCGATTGTCAACGGTGCTCGTCGTTAACCGACATGCACAAACAGAGACACTTCAAGTCGGACATAGTTCCTCACCACGCCAGTTTCTGACCCTGCCCGTTGTGGCTATTTCGCTGGAGCAAAAATGAGTTGCGTTAGAACCAACTCGGCTGTCCATGGTGCGGACACGCGCTGTGTGCCCATGCTTTCGTCGGTCGCGGTCAAGCGTAAATCGCGAACCGTTGTACCCATGGCTTCATCTCTCATCGCGTCAGCAAAAGCCAAGACCTGTTGGAGCGTGACTTGGCGAAGCTCGAAACGTGTTGGTCGCAGTCGGTAGTCCGTATCACGAAGCCGCACAGCCGACTGGGGTTCGATGCGTACCAGCGACGTCGGTTTGATATTTGCTCGGCTGCTCGCTTCCTCGGCTCGTGCAGTTATTGATCGTGGAGAATCGACGCCCAAAGCAGCGAGTCCCGGTTGTCGTTGGAGCGATTGGATTTGCGAGGCCAACTGTTCACATTGCTGCAACTGTGAGTTGGCTTCCTCAAAACGTCGATAGCTGGTCTGCATGTACCAAAATGAGGCCAAAGTGACCGTAAGCAGTACGCATCCAAGGCAAATTGAGACAATTGACGTTCGCTGCAACTTCACGGTGTTTGCTCCGATCTGCTGTTCACGAACCGACCGTTGACGCGAATCGATACTCGCTGGTCATCGAATTGCTCAGTGGCTGGTGGCTCAATCTGGAATCCACGAACTTCTAAGGCATCCGCCAACTCGCCAGCTTTTCCGACGGATCGCACTGCAGCATCTACGTAGACTTGTTCTTCTTCGATACGAAGTTGTTGGACCTGAACGTGAAGTTCTTCTGGGATCCCGGCCAATAATTCAAATAGCACATCCAGCGCAGACGTCGGTCGTTCGACGGCGGCATCTTTGCCACGCGCGCCGTTTAACTTGCTCTTCTCACTCTTTAGTCGCGAGACGATCGCCTCAGGTGCTCGCGTATTGGGAAACAGTGATTCGTAGACTTCGCGTTGTTTGGTAGCTACCGATGCGGTCATGCGGTCATATTGCTGACCACGCATCCAACAGAAAAACGAAGCCGCGAGCAGCAATATCGCAAGAGCTCCCTGACATAACCTCCACTCGCTTCGTAACGCTCGGTGTGGATCGCCGAGGACCAAACGATCGCGGCGCAACTCACACCACGGCTTGCGTTTGCCTGCCAGCACCAATTGAGTTTCGCTGCGCGCGTGGTCGATGAGTGACTGTGATTCGTCGCTGGTGAGCCGAACTCCGTCGAGGTCTTCTAGCGGTTTGCTTAAATGAGGTTGGACGCCCAGCAGTGCAATACGTGTTTCGGGTTCGGCACTTAGCAATCGGCCTGCGACAAATTGACGAAGTGCCGTCGCATCCGCGTGAAGGTGATTCCATTCAGAGATTTTGCGTGCGTTTTGTTTGCCGATGCGGAAGACTTCGATTGCATCGCCGTCCTGCCACACCACGTAGTCAACGTCATCCACATTCGCTTGCGCTAAATACGATTGAATTGCAATGACGGCCAAGGGGCAGATCGATTGAA
>CAYQMZ010000794.1:2863-3846 GCA_964418725.1 uncultured Pirellulaceae bacterium | reverse complement strand
CTTCACGAAAATCCTGTATTGCACCATCTTGCTCCCCCGGGTGCGCACTGGAACTCACCAGGTCCGAGTCCTTAGACTTCATCGCTGATAGTTGGCGAATAGTGGCCGACATCGTTGGACCGTTGTGCGTACCAACGACAGCCCGATTGCGTAGCCGCTGTATTAACGCTTGCTCACGACGGCGAAATTCAGCATCTGCCGCCACCTTGGGATTCTTTCGGCGATAGTCCCGGAATCGCTCGCTGATCTTTCGCTGCACTTCGTATTGCTTTCGACTCCCCGACGAAGACGACCTCATACTAAGCTCGCCATGCAACTGCACGATCACCTTTTGGCGATCCTCTAACGCCTCAGTTCCCTCGGGCTTCGGGTACTTTGAGGAATCAATGTCAGCCAACTTACGTTCGTTCAAACGGTACTCGGCCTTCAATTCACTCTTCACCTGTTCCACGATCTTTGAGAAATCATCTTGGCCCTTTACAAGGTTCTCCATCTCTTCGTAGAACGCTTCTAGTTTCTTCGCCGCCTCTTTCTCACCTTGCAACTGCTGCGTTCTATCCTGCGGACGTGCTGGACGGGCAAGCGGTCGTCGGTTTGCTGGATTGGGCTTTGGCTGCTTAACTTGAGGCTGTTCCGCCTGCTGCGGTTGGACTTCAGCCGGACGATCTGGCGTATCGAATCGCTTGAACGCATCCCCCAAAACACTCTGCGCGAGCGACGCATTGGGCAAAGTCCAGATTATCGCCAAGCTGCAAATAGAAATCGTGAACGTTCGCATAATAGCCCCAGGCAGAGTTGGTACTAACAGCCGAAACCGCACACAAATGGTGCGGCGCGTGAGACGCGGCGACGTTGAAACGACGCCCGAACCTTCAGTTTACGAGAACCAAAGTGACTATCGCAAGCATCTACGCGATTTGCCTAGTAAACTTGGGCGCAGGCCCCTCGGTTTCAACGCGTTTGCATTGAAGGCCATCACCAGA
>CAYQMZ010000794.1:2306-2853 GCA_964418725.1 uncultured Pirellulaceae bacterium | reverse complement strand
GCCGACACCGCACACAAATGGTGCGGTGTGTGAGACGCCGCGTCTGAAACGCCGCCCGAGCCTTCAGTTTACGAGAACCAAAGTGACTATCGCAAGCATCTATGCGATTTGCCTACATTAGCCTGTGCGCATGTCCCTCGGTTTCAACGCGTTTGCATTGAAGGCCTTCACCAGATGGGCAACTCTAGCTTCTTGATTGACTTGGGCTACGGAAGCCGAGGTTCCATTCTTAGGTGTTTCACCAGGAAGGCCCATTGATCAGCGACTTGCTCGATGATCTTCGAAGTTGGCTTACCAGCGCCATGACCAGCCTTGGTCTCGATGCGGATCAGCGTTGGATTCCGGCCTTGCTGAGACTGTTGCAGCCGAGCGGCGAACTTAAAGCTGTGCCCAGGAACAACACGGTCGTCGTGATCTGATGTCGTCACCATCGTTGGTGGGTACGTGGACGGCTTCAGGTTGTGATACGGCGAGTAAGCGTACAACGCATCGAATTCTTCTTTGCTGTTTTCACTGCTGCCGTAGTCGTCGACCCAAAAACGACCGG
>CAYQMZ010000794.1:0-2296 GCA_964418725.1 uncultured Pirellulaceae bacterium | reverse complement strand
CCATGACACCGACCGCCGGCAAGCAGGCGCCGTATAGATCGGGGCGTTGCGTCATGCACGCTCCAACCAAAAGTCCGCCGTTGGATCCACCTTGAATCGCCAGCGTTTCAGGGCGTGCATACTTATTGTCAATCAACCATTCCGCAGCCGCGATAAAGTCATCGAAAACGTTTTGCTTCTTGGTCTTCGTACCCGCTTTGTGCCAAGCTTGTCCATATTCGCCGCCGCCTCGCAGATTCGGCATCGCAAACACGCCGCCCATTTCCATCCATTGCAGCCGCGAAATGCTGAAGGATGGCGTCAATGAAATATTGAAGCCGCCGTAGGCGTAAAGCAGAACCGGGTTGCGACCGTTCAGTTCCAAGCCCTTGCGGTGTGCGATGAACATTGGAACGCGCGTTCCATCCTTACTCTCGTAGAAGACTTGTTTGACCACATAGTCATCCGGAGAAAAATCCACCTTGGCTTCCCGAATCAAGGTGCTTTCGCCTGTAGCCAAGTCGTATTGGTAGCTGCTCGGCGGGCGGTTGAAGCTTGAAAAGGAGTAGAACGCTGTTTCGTGGTCGCGGCGTCCCCCAAAACCTCCCGCGGAACCGATGCCAGGAAAGTCGACCTCGCGAACGAATTTGCCTGCCAAGTCGAACAACTTCACCTGCGTCTTTGCGTCCTTCAGATACTCAACGATAATGAAGTCGCCTACCATGCCGGCGCTTTCCATTGCCTCGTCAGCTTCTGGAATGATGGTGTTCCAGTTCGATCGCTCCGGCTGATCAATGTCGATTACCAGAACGCAACCTTTCGGCGCCTTCACGTCACTCTTGAAGTAGAACTTTGAGCCCTCATTACCGACCAGTGAGTATTCGTTTTCAAAGTTGTCGATCAAATCAACGAAGACCGGACGCTTTACGATTCCATTTGCGTTTTCACCGTCCAGCTTCGCGTACATCACGCGATAGCGATCGTCGGTTCCAACCCACACCGTGATCACTAAGTATTTGCCGTCTTCGGTAACGGACGGCCCAAATCCCCAATCGGGGTGTTCCGGATCCTCGTGAATCAGAATGTCGTCTGCTTGATCCGTGCCAAGCCGATGGTAGTAGACCTTTTGGTTCTTGTTGAGGCTTTGGAACTCCTCACCTTCCTCTGGTTTGTCGTAGCGGTTGTAAAAGAAACCTTTGCTGTCACGCGACCAACTGGCTCCACCGAATTTCACCCACGAAATCTTGTCGTCCAGCTTCTTGCCGGTTTCGATTTCCATCACGTACCACGTACGCCAATCAGATCCTGACTCTTGAACGCCGTAAGCCAAGTGCTTTCCATCGTCACTGAATGCCAAACCACCCAGTGCCACCGTTCCATCTTGCGACCAAGTGTTGGGGTCGATCAGGACTTTGGGCTCGCCGTCTAACTTGTCGAGTCGATACAGGACGCTTTGATTCTGAAGCCCGTCGTTCTTGTAGTAGTAGTATCGCCCACCGCGTTTGAACGGAGTTCCGTACTTCTCGTAGTCCCACAGCTTTGTAAGACGACGTTCAATTGCTTCCCTATGGGGCAACGCTTTGAGATAGCTGAACGTGAGTTCGTTTTGTGCCTCCACCCATTCGGCCACTTCTTTGGATTCGCGAACATCTTGCTCAAGCCAGACAAAGGGGTCCGCGACTTTAGTACCGAAATACTCGTCGGTGTGATCAACCGTACTGGATTGTGGGTATTCCAATTTTTGTCCTCGAGCTTGTGGTACGTGGCACGCAACGCAACATACAAGGGTCAGAATGAGCGTTCGCATGGGATCTCCAAGAAGCATACAAGTGTTCGTTTGATTTGCTGGCAGTAGTGTACGGTCGGCTGCCGGTAGCTGCGAAGCCGATCAAGTTCGACTTCGTTCAGCTTCGACTGCGGCATCATTGCATCACCACGGCCTCAAACCTAGGTGTGGCTACGTGCGAAATTCAGCCCCATTTTTGCCGTCGGCTAGTTCCAACGTCAACACGCGCGAAATCGAATCGCATTGCAACGGGAACAAGATGTCGCACGTCTTGAAGCCCACCGTGTTAGAACCACTTTGAAACGTCGGTGAAATGATGAGGCAAAGTTGCACTGCAAGCGTAATCGAACTGGCAAAGCGGGTTTTGCACTCGTTCTAGTGTGCTGAGTCATTAATTCTTTAAGAGTAGGGCCCGGTTCCTACCGGCCTTTGTGCGGTCCAACCTGCTGTCTTGTCCGGTAGGAACCTTGTCATTCCCCACAAGTTTGAACTTGCATTCACCACTTCACCCTCCCGCGGGAACATCATTCC
>CAYQMZ010000793.1:2764-3848 GCA_964418725.1 uncultured Pirellulaceae bacterium | reverse complement strand
TTCACGACCACACGAACCACCACCCATGCACTGGCCTGCAACCCTAATCCGGAATTTGGGCTTTGCGTCGCTAGTTCTAGGCATCGGGTTCCGTCGACTCCTTCCACCGTATTGAGGTGAACCATGAAAGCCCTGCTGTTGATTGATATTCAGAATGACTTTCTGCCCGGCGGTTCGTTACCTGTCACCCAGGGTCATGAGGTCATTGCCGTCGCCAATCGACTTATGCCGCAATACGAATTAGTAGTGGCAACGCAAGACTGGCACCCTGCAGACCACCAATCTTTTGCCACCCAACATCCAACTAAAGAAGTTGGCGACACGATTACGCTACATGGGTTGGATCAAATCCTGTGGCCTGACCATTGCGTTCAGGAAACAAAAGGGTCTGATTTCGCACCGGCCCTGAACACGGAACCCATTCGCAGTGTCATTCAGAAAGGAACTGATTGCGAAATCGACAGCTACAGCGGATTCTTCGACAACGCCAGGCGGAAGGCAACGGGCCTAGAAAAGCTGCTTAGAGAGCAGGGCGTCGACGAAGTTCATATCGCAGGCCTAGCCACAGACTACTGCGTGAAATTTACTGCCCTGGATGCGTTGGACCTTGGGTTCCGCACCACGGTGCTCACGCAGGGTGTTCGCGGCGTCGAATTGGCGAAAGGTGATTGCTCTCAAGCATTAAGCGAGATGCAAGCAGCGGGAGCAGAACTCATTTGACCTTGGAGTTGTAACGATGATTCAATTCAAGACGATTCGTCGCGGAGACCGTGTGGCTGTCTGGAACACTCAGGGAGACGTGCGATTTGTCGACGGACCCAGACGGCTATTCCTCTATCGAGAGCGTGTGCAACCGCTCATACGTTATCGCGCCGAATCGCACCAATACATCGCGATTAGTTTCGCCGATGGCCGCACCGAACACGTCAGAGGTCCCGCGGAGCGTTGGCTGAATCCGGTTGAGCATGACTCAATTCAGATTCAGGATGTCGAAACGATCGACGCCAACGAGGGCGCGTTAGTTTATCATCGCGCCGAAGACGAAACGGTATCGCGTCGCGTGCTATGCGGCCCGGCACAATAC
>CAYQMZ010000793.1:0-2754 GCA_964418725.1 uncultured Pirellulaceae bacterium | reverse complement strand
CCAACGAGTGGCTGCAGAGGCTTGCTGAACTTCGGCGTCATAGCGCCGAGCCTCATCAGTACCTTGCGGTCCGCTACCTGGATGGTCGCACCGAACATCTACGCGGTCCAACCGACCTCTGGTTCCGTCCAGACGAACATCAGTCGATTGCCGTCGAAGAGGCCACCCCCGTCGACGCACATCAGGCGTTGGTCATTTACCGACGCGAGGAGCACGACAAGGTCAGCAGGCGTGTCCTGCACGGACCGGCGCAGTATGTCCCGGACGCTCAGGAGTGGCTGCATCAATTTCGCTGGCACGGTGCGGATCCGAATGCACCGACACGGAAGATCCCTAGAGCATTACGTTTCACCAAGCTTCGGGTGATCCCAGATCAAATGTACTTCGACGTTGAGGACGTACGCACCGCTGATGATGCCCTACTGGTGGTACAACTAATGGTTTTCTTCGAGTTGGAAGACATTGAAACGATGCTCGACCAAACTCACGACCCCATCGCAGACTTCATCAATGCTCTAACGGCCGACGTCATCGATTTCGCGGCGACACGTTCGTTTGAAGACTTCAAGGAATCAACGAACTGTCTCAATGAACTTGATGAGTACAAAAATCTAACCAGTCGCGCGAGTCGCATCGGCTACCAGATCAACAAGGTCGTGTATCGCGGCTACGTCGCTTCGGACAAATTGCAAGTAATGCACGACAGTGCTATCGAAAAACGTACTTCGTTGAAGTTAGAAGCAGAGACGGAACGACAAGCACAGGAGTTGGCTGACCTGAAGCTAGAACGCGAGGCGGAACGCGAACAATTGAGGCGTGGAATGCAGCGGGAACAGGCTGAACACGAACAGCGTTTGCTGCAAGTCCAACACGACGGTGACCTTGAACGGTCAGACGCCGAGCACAAACAAGAAGTCACGCACAAACGTGAGCTACAGCAGGCTAACGTCGAACACCTACGCGGCAAGAACGACGAGCGACTGCGATTCCTTCGCGACATTCAGGGTATGCAAGTTGATTTAACTCGGTACCTGGTCGCGCAGTATCAGCACCCGGATCGCCTAATCCGGGTGGACGGGACCAACGGAAGCCAGCTTCACGTTCATGAGAATTGAACAACTACGGTCACGTTGCTGACGAGGCAGGCAACCTGTCGGGCAGTCGAATTGGGTATAGTGACGAACTCTGCCATTCTGCCGCCCCAAGAGGACCAGCATGCTTCAGTCACGCAAGATATGCCTTTCACTGTTGCTCTTCACCATTCAAGCGTTAGCGTGGTCGCTGCCCACCGCAACTGCAGAAGATTGGATCTGCGTCGGTGGTGACCGTGGCTGCCAGCGCTACTCGAACCTGCAACAGATCAATCGCAGCAACGTGCAGAGCCTGCAGGTCGCTTGGGAGTACAAAACGGGCGAACTGGCGTTGGGTCAGGCCAAGATCATGGAGTGCACACCGCTCGTGATCGATGGCACGATGTACATCACCTCGGGACGATTGAAAGTCATTGCCCTCGACGCTGCGACTGGAAAAGAGCGCTGGCGATTCGATCCTTTTGCTGCGGGCAAACCCAAAAATCCATTGGCATCTGGAGGCGTCAACCGAGGAGTCGCGTTCTGGACGGATGGACAGCCCAGTGGAAAACGCAGGATCCTCCACGGCACTTCCAACGGTCAACTTTTCTCACTGAATGCTGCCACAGGGAAACTCGATCCGAACTTTGGAACGGCTGGCGTAAAGGATTTGCGCGAAGACCTTGAAGTGGACGTATACGGTATTGGCTATGGACCAACCTCCGCGCCGGCAATTCTCGACGACCACGTCATCATGGGGTTCAGTTGTGGTGAAGGGCCCGGCAGATCTGCGCCGGGAGACATTCGTGCATTTGATGTTCATTCCGGCAAGCAAGTATGGCAATTCCACACGGTCCCTAGTCCGGGCGAATTCGGAAATGAAACCTGGGCAGGAGCCTCTTGGAAGAATCGCGGCGCTGCAAATGCTTGGGGCGGTTACAGCGTCGACGTGAAACGCGGGATGGTGTTCGCGGGACTGGGTTCTGCGGCGTTTGATTTCTATGGCGGTGATCGGCATGGGCAAAACCTGTTCGCGAATTGCACGATTGCCCTCGACGGGAAAACTGGTAAACGCAAATGGCACTTCCAAACCTTACACCACGATCTTTGGGATCACGACATCCCCATCTATCCGAACTTGGTAACGGTGACTCACAACGGAGCAAAAATTGACGCGGTCGCGCAGGTCACGAAAACGGGCTTCGTTTTTCTCTTCGACCGCGAAACGGGCAAGCCACTATTCGAAGTGCGCGAAACTCCAGTTGCTGCTTCGGACGTTAAAAATGAGCAAGCATGGCCAACGCAGCCCATCCCAGTAAAGCCTCCGCCATTCAGTCGACTCACGATGACCGAGGATGAGGTGACGGACATCTCGCCCGAGAGTCGAGAATTCGTGTTGCAAAAACTCCGTGGCTTGAAGGGCCGGGAGCACTTTACGCCGCCAAGCTTGCAAGGCACCGTCGTCTTACCTGGATTTCACGGTGGAGCCACCTGGTCGGGTGCTTCGTTCGATCCAACCACCGGGATCCTCTACGTGAACTCGAACAACCAACCCAACATCGTGACCCTGGTCGAGGACGCGAAGAACCGGTACGGCTTCCGGATTACGGGATACAACAAGTTCCTCGACCAAGAAGGCTACCCAGCGATCAAGCCGCCATGGGGAGAGCTGAATGCAATTGAC